>NZ_CAWQUW010000004.1:0-227499 GCF_963898195.1 Vibrio sp. L3-7
TTCTACAGCGGCGACGACCTGTAATTTAAAGCCTAGTGTGTAATCACGCTGAGTGCGCTTAACGTAGGTATTATTTGAAGTAGTCATAATTCGTCCTCAATGTGTAAACACATTTCAGGACGGGACACGTCGATTAAAAAAGCCAACTCATTAACGGAGTTGGCTTTCAATAACAATTGACATCAGTGTCTGTGGGCTAGGCTAGGAGCTTCTCAAGCACTTGGTACACACCAGCATCGACGTTACTCGGAGCACCAAAACGAGCGATCTCTTTCAGTTTTGGATGTGCGTTTTCCATCGCGTAAGAGTGGTAGCTCTCTTTAAGCATTTCCAAGTCATTTAGGTAATCACCAAAGCTCATAGTCTGCTCGTAAGTGAAGCCTAATGTGTTTTGTAGATGCTTAATCGCTGCGCCTTTTGAAGCTTCAGCATTCATCACATCAAGCCAAATTTTTGCACTTACCACCACTTGGTAGTTCTCACCGAATTTGGCATCAATAGTTGGGTTCACTTTCTCTTGTGAGCCGTCGAAGTGACAGATAGCCACTTTGATGAAATCATCTTCTACCGCCAGTAAGTCTTCTACTTGCTCGCGGCGATGGTAGTACTTAGAGATCTCCGCTAAAGCACGCTCGTCTTTGGTTTCGATGTAGGCTGATTTCTTACCACATAGCACCACATGGGCACCTTCAATAGCACGAGCTTCTTTGATGATGTCTTTAATGGCATCGCTATCTAGCAAGCAACTGTATAGCTCTTGGCCTTTGTGCATCACTAGTGTGCCGTTTTCAGCAACAAACATCATGCGATCTTTTAGCGGAGAAAATGTCTCCATCAAGCTGTAATATTGACGACCCGAAGCCGCAGCAAAAATAATATTTTGAGCTTCTAATCGCTCATAAAGGTTGAAGAATTCAGGGTCTAACTTTCCGTGCTCGTTAAGGAGAGTGCCGTCCATATCAGCCGCGATAAATTTGATGTTCTGTTGTGGCATTTCAGAGCTTACCTATAAGTAAAAATTAAAGTGTAAATTATGATTATTCGTTATCTTGGGTAACGGTTCTGCGTTCGATTATATCGTTAGAGTAGCCAGTGAATACAATGCTTATTTCTGAGCTCTAATAAATCGCTTCAAAGGTGGTTCAAATGCAAAACTGAATTGCCCGACATGTCGCTTTGAATGATTGAGTCCTACATACCAGAGGTGAACGAAACCCCTTAAGGCTATACGCTCCTTAGACTCTATCACTTTATTTTTTTGACCACTGTAATCATGATTCTAGCTATCACTTCGACCTTGTTTTGCGTCGTTACCATCAAGTTTCTAATCACACTTGCCAATTTAGCGCGCCACCGCGTTCACATTACGCCTAAAATTTCGCTGAATAGAACCAAATGGCCAACCGTTTCCATTATTATCCCTGCGAGAAATGAAGAAGATAATATTGAGACCAGCCTCAGTTCGCTAATGAAGCAAAACTACCCAAGAGACAGATTTGAAATCATTGTGGTTGATGATTTTTCTACTGATTCGACAAGAACCATCGTAGATAGGCTAATCGACGCATCAAGCGTTAACGTTCGCTGTATATCAGGAAGAAAGTTACCGCCCAATTGGCTAGGGAAAAGCAACGCTTGCATGGTGGGCTCACAGCAGGCAACCGGTGAGTATTTGTATTTTATCGATGCTGATACAAAGTCTGAACCCTTGATGCTACAGAGCGTTATCCACTTCGCCTCAAGACACAAAACGGATTTACTGTCGTTCAACCCTAAACAAGCATTTACATCAACCGTTGAGAAAATCACCTTACCCGGCATATTTCTTTCAATCGCGTCTTATATGAACTTCAAGAACGCAAACGACAAGTCAAAAGCAGAAGCTATTGCTAACGGCCAAGCCATGCTTTTTACACGAAAGTCATACGATGCGGTAGGTGGGCATAGTGCGGTAGCCAGCGAAATATCCGAAGACATCGCTTTTGCAAAACTAATGAAGATGTGCGGACTAAAAACGTTTTGGGCTTTTGCGGACGAGCTCATGAGTACTCATATGTATTCCGACTTTGGTTCGATTTGGGCGGGCTTCTCGAAAAACATGAATCTTATTGTAAATTGCCAGTCGAGATTCCAAGTACTTCGCGCATTCATAAAAACGAATGTCATTGCATGGGCTGCCCCGGTGATGCTGCTTGTATCAACTCAACATTTCATCGGCGACCCTTCATCATTAAATACTTATTCCCTAGCTATCAATACTCTGATGTTGATTGCTTCCATGGTCACTTATCTTATTTTGGCCAAAGAACTCTTTATACCAGCTCGCTATGCGTTCGCTGTGCCTTTGGGGATTTCGTTGCAAAGCTTGTTGATTCTTAACAGCTATCGTTTATCAAAGAACAATAAAGTCACCTGGAAAGGGCGATCACTCTCATGATCAGTAAGATTCTAACTTTCATAATCATAGTGACGTCCTTTTCAGCTTTAGCGTCGAATGCCAATGAGTGGAAGCTCGTACGCGATAAAAAAGGCATCGAAGTCTACAACCGAAAAATTGAAGGTAACGACTTTAAAGAGTTTCGTGCAGAAGCCGATATCCAAGCCAATCTGACTTCAATCATAGCTTTGTTTACCGATACTTCAGTAGGTACTCAATGGCTAGAGAACATTGATAAAATGGAAGAGATAGAACATTTTAACGAAGCGCACACTGTCACTAAAACTTATACAAAAGCACCTTGGCCCGTCTCGGATCGTGAAGCCATTGTCGAAAACTTTATCGAGCAAGATCCCGACACGTTAATCGTCATAATTAACCAACACGGTAGGCCTAATTATCGACCAAATGAAGATAAAAGTGTGGTCAGAGTGGCTCATTTAGAATCACGATGGGTTCTCACACCACTGGACAACAATACAACTCATATTTCTTATCAAGTATTGAGTGACCCGGGAGGATCTATTCCATCTTGGTTAATTAATATGGTTGCGGTATCTCAACCTTACAAGACACTTCGTGGTTTGTCTGAGATGTTGGATTCACATGCATACGCTGATCGTACACTTGATTTCATCAAGAACTATCAGTCACTTTAATGAAGTTGATTACCCAACACGACGCTGCTGAAACGGTGCAGCGAGGGTAGGCACAACCTACCCTCATCAGTTAATTCTAAGTTCAGTCTAAAGCTGCCAATGCATGCAGTGCTTTTCGACAAGCTTCTTTTTTTAAATGCAAACTCGCATCTAACTCACCAAATTCACTTCTCACGATAAGCCCTTCAATGAAGGTCATGACGGATTCACTGCGTAATTCTAATGTTGCTGCGTCTACCTCTTCGCCACCGATTACCACATTGTGAATCGTGTTCTTAAGCCAACCCTTATGCTTCTGTGAAAGCATCGCAATGTTATCGTCCGATTCTTTGAATTCGGCTAGCGCGTGCATGAACATACAACCTTTAAAATCAGGTTGTTCAAACCATGAAAAATGCCAATCTAACAGCGCATCGAGTTGGTTTTGCAACCCAGAAACCGATGCCAGTGCCGCTTCTAAACTCGATTCAAAACGCTGGTGACGCCTTTCCAACACGGCTTCAATCAACTTAGTTTTTGACCCAAAGTGACGGTACATCGATGTCTTAGAAACCGCAGCCTCATCTCGGATCCTATCTACACCAACGGCGGTATACCCAAATTGGTTAAACAAAGATTCGGCTACATCCAAGATCAGTTCTTTCTTACTCATGCCTATTACTCTTTCAAATCGGGAAAAATTTGATGCTGCTAAATTTACAGCGACTAAATTACCTGTTGCCAACAGTGTACAGATCTGTATTATTCAATTCAACAAGTACAGATCTGTACACTTTGTATTTTTAATCTTGAAAGAGGTAAGTCGCGATGATGAAAAAACTAATCGGCGGAGGTGAACTTCCACCACGGGCAACGCTCAGTCAGCTAATAAAGGGATTTGTTGGTGGCACGGTAGGCATCTTGTTTTTATGTTTACTCGCAGAGCAATCTGAAGTTCCTTGGTTGATGGCACCTTTTGGCGCGACTTGTGTTCTCTTGTTTGCCGTTCCAACATCGCCTCTCGCTCAACCAAGGAACATCATCGCTGGTCATTTTATCTCTGCTGCGGTTGGGTTGATCGCACTGTATGGGTTTGGTGATTCTTATTTAGTAATGGCGATGGCGGTAGGCTCGGCAATCATGTTGATGCAATATTTCCGCGCTGTTCACCCGCCAGCAGGAGCTAACCCAATCGTCATCGCGTTAGCTGGCACATCGGCTGTGGATTGGACTTTCCTATTTACCCCAGTTTTGATTGGTAGCATTGCATTGGTTTGTATTGGGGCCATGCTCAATAACACGTCAGCACAGCAAAAGTGGCCGCTATATTGGGTAGGGAAATCTTAAATCAATGTTAGAACTGGCCATTCCTATCAGGCATTAAACAAATTAGCGTTGACCACTAAAAGAAATAGGCTTACTATCAATCGTCTTTTAACGATTAGCGTAAAGTGAGCCACTTAAGTATGACTACAACATGCCAAGTAACAGAAAGCTGTTCTCTTCCTCTTCCGCCAAGTAATGCTGAAGCAGAAAAAGAGATGGCTGCGTTAGCAAAAGCACTCGCGCATCCAGCGAGAATTCGCATACTTAGTATTTTATCCGCTTTAGAAAAGTCTGGTGGCTGTTTGAACAGTGATCTGGTTAGCGAATTAGGTTTGGCGCAATCAACAGTATCAGAGCACCTAAGAATCTTGAAAACCTCAGGTTTCATCACTGCTGAATCGATACCACCGAAGATGTGCTACCGCATTAATCGAGATAATATTCAGCAATTTGAGACGCTGATCGACACCATTTTAAAATAGATTTATCGCGCTTAGTTTGTCGAATATAGAATGAACTAAGCGTATTTTTTGCTTTCAAATATCGTATTTCGACGATTGACGATATAAACCAAAGAGAAAATATCATGAAACCAAAATTAGGTTTTCTAGATCGCTATTTAACGCTGTGGATCTTTATCGCTATGGGCCTTGGCGTTTTGCTTGGCACCCTATTCCCACAGATCGAACAGTGGAATGAATCGATGTCGGTTGGTACCACCAACATTCCACTTGCGATTGGCCTTATCTTGATGATGTACCCACCTCTGGCTAAGGTTGACTACAACCTGTTAGGCACCGTGATCAAAGATAAGAAAGCCATCAAGCTATCTTTAATCATGAACTGGTTAGTTGGCCCAATTCTAATGTTCGTGCTGGCACTGACGTTCTTGGGTGACCACCCTGGTTACATGGTGGGTGTCATTCTGATTGGTCTTGCTCGTTGTGTGGCGATGGTTCTGGTTTGGAACGATATCGGCGGCGGTAACAAAGAGTACGGCGCAGCTTTGGTTGCTTTGAATAGCGCATTCCAAGTCGTGAGCTACAGCTTTATGGCGTGGTTATTCATCAGCGTTCTACCACCTGTATTCGGTTACGAAGGCATGATGGTTGATATCTCGATGATCGATATTGCACACAGTGTACTTATCTACCTAGGTATCCCATTCCTAGCGGGCTTCTTAAGCCGCAAGATCCTTGTGTCGATGAAAGGCGAGCAATGGTACAACGATGTGTTTATTCCACGTATCTCTCCAATCACACTGATTGCATTATTAGCAACTATCGTTCTGATGTTCAGCCTAAAAGGCGAGATGATTATAGAACTGCCAATGGACGTATTGTCGATTGCGGTTCCACTGACTATCTACTTCACAGCGATGTTCTTCATCAGCTTCTTCATTGGTAAGAAGATGGGTATTGAGTATGACAAGAACGCGTCAATCGCATTTACAGCGACAGGTAACAACTTCGAGTTAGCCATTGCCGTAGCAATCTCTGTATTCGGCATCAACTCAGACCAAGCATTTGCTGGCGTTATCGGTCCACTGATTGAAGTACCCGTGCTGATTTATTTAGTGAACGTGGCGCTTAAGATGAAAGACAAGTACTACAACGGTCAAACGGTTAAATCTAGCGCCTAGCATCTACATCTACATCTACATCTACATCTACATCTAGAACTAACAAAATCAGCATCACTTAAAACAGAAAGGCTCACACGTTAAACGGTGAGCCTTTTCTTTATGAAATCTCGTACAATTTAAGTCTCGTCCAGTTTACGTTTCGTCCAATAAGCCTTTCAGGGCTTGCTCAAGCCAAAGCAATGCTGGCCCCTTTGATCGTGTTTTAGACAAAACAAGATCAACGGGCGGCGACCATGTTTTGTGATCGAATGAGACATTAATCTCCACTAAACGTTGCTTATCCAACTCCTCTTCGACAAGGTGTTTGGGTAAATATGCCCAGCCAATATCACTGCCGAGCACCACCTCTTTGATAACAATAAAGCTGTTTGACCACCATACCTTACCGGCAATCAGCGGAAACTGATCCATCACCTTACCTTTGTCTCCCCTCAACATTAACTGACGATGCGGGAGTAAGTCAGAGAGTTTCGCAACACCTGTTTTTGCGAGCGCATGACTTGGATGACACACAGCAATAAACGGCAAGTGGCCAATAAAGCAAGGCTCAGAGCCGACATCAAAAGCCAAGTTGGTAAACATCAATCCAATATCGGCTCTCTCTTCGATAATCAGCGGATTGACCTCCGTTGTGGTACACGCAACCAGTTCAACTTCAGTCGCAGGGAATTGTTTACTGAATTCATTCAGGATTTTAGATAGGTTCGGAACCAGTAATGAATCATCTAATGCAATTTTGATGAGCCCCTCTTCACCGCTACCCATCGCATTAACCGTCACATTCAGATCTTCAACCTGAAGCACGATCGCTTTCACCTGTTTGAATAACTGCTCGCCCGCTTTGGTTAGTGAAGGCTTTCGAGTCGAACGATCAAAGAGCTCAACATTAAAATCTATTTCAAGATTACTGATACCTTGGCTCACTGCCGACTGCACTTTACCCAATTGACGCGCACTAGCAGAAAATGACCCTAATTCAACGGCATACACAAACATTTTTAGCTGTTCAATGTTGTACATTCGGTTTCTCCTAATACTTACTATCACCATATGTGATGCTAACTATCTTTATATTATCATTTAAGCAGATATTATCTAGCCAAGTCATTAGCCCATCAGAGGCTAGAAATAGATAAAGAGAGTAAAAAGATGTCACATAAAGAACGCATGTTACACATGGTGCTATTTGAATTAGTTGCTTTGATTTTTATGGCTATAGCGGCAACTTACATTGTCGGTGGCGGAGCAGTAAAAATGGCAGGGTTAGCGCTGTCTTTGTCATTGATTGCGATGACGTGGAACTACGTCTATAACTACGGCTACGATAAAATTTACGGTGCTGACCGCAGCAAACGAACCAAGAAAACACGTATTTTGCACGGCTTAGGTTTCGAACTGGGTTTGATGTTGGTGTCGTTCCCACTACTGATGTGGGTACTTCAACTCGATTTCTGGACTGTATTGGTAATGGATATAGGGATTGTTATCTTCTTCGTACTTTACGCGATTGCGTTCAACTGGGCGTATGACTCGATCCGAGATCAATTGGTTGCGAAAGGGAAAGTAAGTGTGCTGAATTAATCAAGCCGTCTTCAAAAGAAGACGGCTCATATTATTTACCTAAAGTAGAGATTATTTGCTACGAGATAACACTGTTCCCTTTAGATACATCGGACCATGCTGTTGTAATCGCAACGCGAGATTTACTATCAAGGTTATCGATAAAGCCATTGTCACCAACCTGAGGTTCAAAGCCACTCATAGCTTGAACCAATGCATCAACCGCATTATTGGACAACACAGTATGATCTTGCGATGTGCCTTGATCTCCCATCGCAACAACAACTTGCGCACGGTTACCATTGAAGTAATCATTGAAAGTTACAGAACCAATGTGTTCAAACTTGGCTTGGTCAGTATCACTTTCAGGATCGCGCAGTATCGACAATTTAAGATCATAGCCACTGCGTTCTAACCACAATTTCTGCCAATCAATCCCATTGAAAACAATGTTGTCTTCGCTGCGAATGTCTTCAACGAGGTTGTCAATGACGTCACCACTTACAACAAAGCTATCTACGCCAGTGCCGCCCTTGAAGGTATTTTGGAATCCACCAAGTACCATCACGTCACTTCCTTCGCCACCATTGAACTGGCTGAACTTAGAAAGCGCAGCAGCAATTAGATGATCATCACCTTCGCCACCGTTGAGCACCGCGTTATAACCCATTAACTTAACAACATCATTGCCGTCACTAGCATTGATACGGTTGTAATTGCCAAAGACATTGGCGAAGTCATTACCAGCCCCCAACTCAACTTGGTTATTATTACCAATCGTAACTGAGTAGTCTTGGTCGCCGCCTGTATCAACACGGTTATAGTTGCCAGATGTGACGACATAATCACGGCCAGTTCCAGTGTCAATTTCGCCACCTTCACCAAAGACAAATGATTCATCATCACCCGCGCCCAAGAACACGTGATTGATTCGTCCAGCAACAACGGCAGTATCATTGCCTTCGCCACCGAACATCATATTTTCACGTCCCATTAGCACGCCCATATCATTGCCTTCACCGCCGGTAAAGATATTAGATGTTCCTGTCGCATAGTAGACATCATCACCTCGACCACCCCAGAAGTTATTGTTATCTCCTAGGTACGCGCCGAGATCTTTACCATCACCACCCCAGTTGAAGTTGTAATTGCCTAAAGAAACGTTGATGTCTCCATCGCCTTGCAAGTGACCGCTATTACGAAGGAAATCAAATGTTTTCTCCTTCATATTCAGTAGATCAGCCGTCAGGTTTTCTTTTAAGTTTTCCACCAGAGATTTCATTTCTGTTTGCTTATTTTCACTGAAAATGGTAGCAAACAAATTAGGTAGATTTAGCGAATTAAAACCAAATGCACGATCTTCTTTAGCGGAGCTATCTGTCGTTATTGCATCGCCGTTATCCTGAGATCCAGCGACATTAGTGCCATTAACAGAAGCGGATGAATTATCTTCTTCCTCTTCCGGTGCTTTTTCTTTCAAGCCGTGCGTTTCTGCGAACGTCTTAATGCCGTCAGCACCCATATTGACGCCCGACTCTAGGTTGTCTAGCAACTTAGCTGGGTCAACGAAGGCTTGTAATTGATCGCCACTAAACTCACCAACAACTTCCAGCATTTCTTTTAGGATTGCGACACCATCTACTGATTCGCCAGTACGAGACACAATATGCCCTGCAGCTGTGTAATCCACACCGAAAATATCACCTAGCGTTGTATCTGCACCTACACCGGCTAGTTGACCTAGAAGCTTGTTTTTTAACTGACGAGGAAGATCTTCGGGGCTGTAAGTAAACGTTGTTTTAGCTTGCCCCGTTGTGGAAAATTGTTGAGTCATAAGACCAAACAACGAACCCAAATTGGTATCAAGAATCGACTGGATATTATCACCGAACATAAAGTTCCAGTTACCCGTCGTCATTTGAATATCAGCACCTTGGCCACCAACAGCAAAGTTAAAGGCTAGCTTCTCATTCGCTTGACGGAACTTATCTGCACGACTCATTTTACTTGAGTCAGAGTTATCACTTCCGCCTAACCACTGGTTGTATTGCTTGTTTAACGTCGCTTCTGCGTCATTTTTCAAGCCGCGGCTACTGCGTTCATTTTGAGAATCCAAGTCAACCAAGCTTGTGTAATCAACACTGCTACTCTGATCTAAGCCAGACATGTCTTTAACGAACTTTTTAGCCCCAGATAATGTCCACTGCTGCTCTTGAGCGGCTAACCAATCTTGACCTTCACCTGAACTCGCTATGCTTTTTAACACACCAGAGATTCGAGAGGCGCCGTCAAACGGATTAACCAGAGGAGGCGTAGGAATTGATTTATCCATCATCACAATAAGATCGTTGCTTTGCCCCAAATTGAAGCTCACATTACGATTACCGATGAACATCTGTGCGCCTTCTAGAGCTTGATAGCCGCCAATATCAAAGCTGTGTTTACTTTTCCCATCACCAACATGAACCATCACGTTGTTGTCACCAAAAGCTAGAGATTTAAAGCCACCTGTACCGACTTTAATGCCAACGTTCGAAGTACCCCAGTTAACCGCGGTAAACTCACCATCACCAACATTGACTTGAATATTGCCAGAGTAGCTGAGCTTATTACTGCTGTTATCAGATGAAGAGGATTCAGTCTCATTCTTACGTTTTTCTGGGGCATTAAACACATCACTGTTTTCAGCAATTGCGCCGCGAGCGGTATCATCAACGTCGCTGGTACCTACGCGAGAAAGATCGATGTCTCCTTCTGCGATACCATTTCTTATACGCTCATGTTTTTCGGTCACTTCGCCTTGTTCATCCCAGCTAAGTGTCACTTTGTTACTTTTCTCTTTTTGTACCCAATGACCATTTTCGTCATGGGTATGTTTACGACCATTCGAATCAACAGCAACTTCTGAGCTACGGACAGAAACATCGCTACGGATATCGTTGTCACCCATCGATTGAATAAGAAGTCTTCCGAAGCCATTTTGTTTGTCATCACTGATTAGCGAACAACCGACCACACTAATATGATCAGGTTTAGCCTTCACATTTTCAGCTTCACTAAACGCTTTATTAAACGCTGCTAGTTTCACGGCTAACTCATCTGCGCTGTAACCACTTAAATGAGTATTATTGTTTTCAGATTCATCTCGACCATGACCAACAAGTTGCCAACGTAATTGTCCAGCTAACTTATCTTTAGGTAGCTTAGATGGGTCACCGTAAACCACACGATAATTGCCGTCTGAATCAAGCTGTACAACCACGGTGCTATCTGGATGTTTGCCAGCTAGATTTTCAGCAGCTTTGGAAACCGCAGAATCATTCTCCATTTGGATAATTATTTGACCCTCAAAGCGCGTTTCACCGCCGTCAGATTGAGGGGATACTACGAGGCGTTCCCAACTGTTAACGTCTTTGTTTTTAACCGTCTCATCCGAGCCATTTAAGCTCACTTGGAAATCAATATTAGGTTTATTTGCTACATCATCGTAGACAGCACGCAAAGTCTTATCATCTTGTTCGATGACAAACTGATCCGAGGCACTCACTTTAAGTGCAGGCAACCCTAAACGATGGGTAATACCTGGAACAAAGCTTTCGATACCTTTATGTGACTGCAAGTGCGCTTTCCCGTAGATAGCGACAAACTTTTCACCATCAGGAAGAGCTTGCAATGCATCGACGGCAACGTTGTTCGCAGCACCAGCACGGTACATCAAGCCATGCTCTGTACCTTGAACTGTAGGTCGCGCTGTACTATTTGCATCTAGAGCAAGAATGCGCATCCCGTTAGCACGGGCGTTTTCAAACAACGTAATATCTAAATGCTTAGTTTTGATCATTGCACTCAACTCACTAGACATAATGCCTGTGGACAAATAGTTGTCGATCAGTGGTTGGGCAAGGTCAGAACGGAGATGCTCTAAGCCGATGACTGTCACACCTTGCTTTTTGAGCGCGTCCATTTGTTCATTAACAAAGCGCAGACCATTCACATCGCTTCCATGAACTTCCCCAATTAGGAGGCCTTTGCGCTCATTGAGAAGTACTGACAATTGTTCTTCAACATCGCCTTTCGCACCCGCAAGCTTGTCGCTTAACTCATCATAACCAGCACCAGAATAACGGTGATCCCAATTGTCGACGTCGGTCTCATGACTGCTGCGATATATACCCTCAATGTGATCCATACGATCTGTCTCAAGCTGAGATATATAGCTTTGATCAGCGAATTTTTTCAGCAGTATCATTTCAGCGGAATCACTGGTCGTTGGGTCAGACTTTTTAGCGGCTTCTTTCAAGAAGTAGAAAGCCATTTGTACCGACTCAACCCCCGTCAAATCCTGAAGCTCCTGATAGCTATAGCCAAGGTGAACGGTTTTTGTTGCCTCATCCAAAACAGCTTTGCTAAGCAAGTCAGCAGACTGTGATTTTTCTAACCATAGTTTAAAGTCAGAATACTGTTCACCAAGCTCGATGTGATACTTCGCGTCAAAGCCCAAGTCACTCGGAGTTTCTCCTGCATAACCTTGTTTTGGTGATAAGTATGGGTCTTCATTAGCCCAGCGCACCATCATGTCCGTTAGGCCAATATGCTCGCCATTTGCTTCTTCCATAGCAACAACATAAATACGAGCGGCCAAATCAGTTCGTGTCTGTGCAATAGCATCAATGCTCTCTTGGGTTACTTTCATCTTGCCACTGAACAGCGCAATGTTTACTTGCTCTTTCAATGTCGTCAACGCAAGGTTACGTCCAGAGGTTGGATGTTCAGCCAAATAATTATTGATCTGCTTGTTCAGTTCAAAACTCGCCCCCACCTGATCTCGACCAATAGAACTATGCACTAATTCAACTTGATCCAAGATGGCTTGATAAGAAGCACCAATCGGTTTAGCAAAGACTTTACCGCCATCTTTCAACTCTTGCTTCGTCATGATGGTAGACAAATCAACGACTAGTTTTGTCTTGTTTCCTAACGATTCAAGGTCCGTTACTTTTACTTCTGTTGACTTCTTAATTGGTGTTGCGTCAAAGACAGGTAAATCAAGAATTCCCTGCAATGTCGTCTTGTCACCTAATGTAGGCTTGTAAGTAGCTAACGTATTGCCGTCCATCACCACAACACGGTTGAAAATAGCTTCTCCAACATCATTTTTTGGTAGTCTGTAACGTTGAGCCATATTCAAATCAGACTTACCAAAGAAGCGAGTCAAGTAAGTACTAAACTTGTCTTTTGATGAGAACTCTACAACACCTGCATTCGGATCATAGAAACCGTAAACACGATTTTCTCCATCACCTTTTGCCCAAGCAGCCATTGCATGACCAGGAGCATCTAGTTCTAATAAGACAGGCTTGTTGTCAACAGAAACGTCTGTGATCTTTTCAATTACACCCGTAACCGTTAAAGCTTTTTTGCCCTCAAGCTTCTCCTGCCATACTTTCATAGAAGTATCATGCATCGGGTTCTTAGAGTGAATTGCTGCAAGGCTACTCATTAGTTTACTGGCATTTGCCCTCTCCGTTTCCGAATAGAGCGCAGGGTTACTTAAGACTGCAGCTGTTGAATACATCTTTTCTAACAGCTTTCTCGCCACGCCAACCTGACCATCGCTTTCTAGCTGTTTAGCGACAAGTATCAGCTTAGATAGCGGATCACAACGGCCACCAAAACCATCGTTTGATAAATTCAATAACAACAATTGAGGAGCAAGTTGTTCACTGGCTTTAGCGTCAGTGATTCCTGAAGAAGCCACGTCACGGAATAAGCGATTATGCTTCTCCGATTTAGCTTGGAACGTTGCCTTCAAACCTCGGCTTTCGACTTCCCAAGCAAGCGCACCTTTCTGTTCTGCACTCCAGTTGCCTTTGACCAATAAATCCACTAACTGCTTGATATTCATATCAGGTCTGAAACCTTCTACAATATCTTTCGCATGGTCAGTTTTGTAACCATTCAAGAAATCTTTGGTAGTGCGAATATCCTTCGATTTACCTGGCACAGTTGTGTCTGGTTTTAGTGCATCACCATAGCGAGAAAGGTCGCTTTTGATGCCTTTTAGTACTTCGCTTGCTTCAGCTGATACCCGATCTGCGTCAAACAAACCAGAGACGATTTGTTCAGCGTATTGGCTCATCAAGCGATTACTCGCCTCGTGCCCATAGAAGGTTTGCTCACCGGTTACGTTAAAGCCAGATACCGCTAGCTTGGCACGAAGCTTCTCACCTTCACCGCCTAAACCTTCATTATCCGTTAACAGCATGATCGGCGTATCTTTCGGTAAACCTTTTAAGTTTTTCTCTACGGAGAACTGGCCATTAACCGCCTTAGACAAAGCTCCAACAATTCCTGCCGGATTCGCCACTTCATGCGCAGTGATCGCTTTGGTCATGCTTGGCATTGGTCTATCCAATAACAAGCCAGAGACAGCTTGACCATTTTGAGCAACGAAACGCGCGAGATCAGCCGCAATCGGACCGCCCATAGAGTACCCGTGAATAATAATGTTACTTGGGTCGATACCCTTATCATTCACGAGATACTTGAACATAGTACGGGCATCTTGATAGAGACCTTTTTCACTCGGCCCACCGTCGCTTTCGCCATAACCACGCATGTTAACAGCCAACATATCAATATTTTGCTTGTGATAATGACTGCGAATCGCGCTCGCTTGCTCTTCTGAGGATGAACCAGATCCGTGTAGGAACAGCACTACTTTGCCGTTTCCTTTACTCTCTCCGCCTTCTGGTTCTGGTGCTTTCGCTCCCTTATGGAAGTATCCAGACAAACGACCGGCTTCACCTTTCAGAGTCACTTTTTGAGACTCGCCTTTTTCGACAGCAAGCCCTAGCAATGTTTGGGTGATATCACCGACCTTACGACGAGCATCTTTAGTTCCGAACAACTCATTGTTTAGGAAACGAGTTAACGGACTTAGAGGCTCTTTGTCTCTAGGCGGAGCGTCGTCATTTTCAATCGTTACGGATTCATTGATCCGTTCTGAAATCGGCTTACGCTTACCACCGAGAGCTTCCAATTCGTTTGATGCGGAATGTGCGTGCTCCTTGTAAAACTCAAGAGTTTTATCCAAGGCATTGTCCAACGCATCACGCACAGTGCTCTTCGAGCTATCATCGACTAGATCTATCAAATCCTGATAATTAGCGGTGTAGCTTTCCAATACTACTTTACGAGCATCTCCTGTTTCCTGAAGAGCCATGTACACAGCAAGACTCTCGTTGACAGAGTGACCGCCGTCAAAAACTAGGAAAGACAAAGTATTCAGATACGCTTGATCAACAGAGAACCCAGGAATCTTGCTCGCAATATGTTGGTTCAGGTGCGTCATGATATTGGTTGAGCCTGATGCACCCGTCACTACCGACAGACCATTACTCAACGCATTGTTTTCAAAGGTTGTCTTTTTGCTCGGATTGAGAATTCGACCATCAGCGACGCTGCGGCCCTCTTTAAAGTCATCGTAAGTATCGCCTTTCGGTTGATATTGAAGGGCCGTACCGTAATCACTGGTTTTCTTCTCAATAAGGTTAACTTGGTTTTCACCATCAACCCCTGACGATATGACTGCACTGGTTGAACGAGCTTTGGTGATCACATTCTGATAAAAGCGATCTCCCTCAGCTTTCCACGGTGCCATTTCCATCCCCAAACCAGGAGTTATTGCCATTTTCACAGCAAGGAAAGGAACTTTAATCACTCCGAAACCATCATCAACTTGTGTCATCATGGTCTTGAAGTTCGTATAATTCGGTGCTTCTAAGAATTGAGTTAAGGTCGGTACTCGGCTAAACCATGGTCGTTCATCTTTAGTTATCGCTTGGGCGAATGCTTCCATTTTTGTTTGGATTCGCTCAGATCGTAAAACGTCGTCTTCCGAACCTGGTAGCAGACCATGCATCCAATCATCGAAATCATCAACTAAGCTAGTTCCGATTTGAACTGAAGTATTAATCGCTTTCTCTGTAGGTGTTTTCACCAACTCATGAGCTATTTCAGAATCAAAACGGCGGCCAAACAAGTTGTCAAAGTACTGGCCTATTTCTTTTTCTTTCTTTGCGTCAGAGAGCAACTTGCTTGCCAACACTTGAAGTTTAGGATGCTCAGTAAGCTTGTCATTAGCTTCAGTAAACAGCTTAACGGCACTTTCTTGAGTCACATTACCGCTCATCCATAGCGTCTTAGCTTGCTCTGCTAACTTGTTTATTTCACTCGTAGAAGTTTCTGTATTCTCTATCTGACCTAGCTTATAAATAAACTCAACAATACTCTCACTTTCCGTTTTTGCCGCTTCTCTGCCCGATGCAGAATTCGTCAGAGTCGGTGAAACCACTTCAAGCGACTTTAAGCTATTAATTTGGTCATCAGCTAAAGGTTCAACTAAACCAATTACACGACCAACACCATCAAACACAACCTTAGATTCGAACGCTTCGACAGATTTTGGATCGATTGCAATACCGAAGATGCCAGCATCCTTCGAACGGCTTTTCTGAATATGGCTTTGCAACGACACAATTTCAAACTGAAGTGTCTTAACCAACTCGCCACGTTGAGCAAATTCTTTCGGATGTTTTTGCTGCCATTGTTCAACAGATAGCTCTAACAGAGCAAGGTTACTCTCAGATGGAGCACGCTGAATTGACTGAATGTTGCTTCTTACAGCTTTCAGCTCTTTGCTAGGTAAATCCGTTGGCAGTTTGCCAAGATGTCTCTTAGTTGATTCAATAAATTTTACATCGTCAGGACCAAGTAATGAGAAATCAAAACCGTCTACGTTTTTCATTATCGAAGCAGAAATATCAGCCACTCCACCCAACCCGTGAAGACTAACACCTGAAATACGAATATCTTTTCGGTTTACATCCTGTGACGCTCGATCTGCAACAATGATGCTATCGGCATTGCTCTCAGTGAACAGAGAAGTGATTGAACTTCCGGTGTTTTTAGAACGAACACCCGCATTGATTTGTAGTCGATTTACGGCTTGAACCGCACCGTCTAGCGCTTCTTGCTCTTGATCGGTTAATCCTTCACTGAATCGACCGTCGGCACTCTGTGGATTTACCGTGTCGACATCGCTACTGGTTGTCTCTTCACTTTGAGTAAAATGACTTTCATTAGATAAGCCGCTGCCAGAGGCACCTTGACGATCAGGGCGGTCACTTTCATTTTGCTTAGAACCTTTCGCGTCCGCTTGTGCTTGATGTGCTTTATTTTCAGCATTTCTTGCATCACTATTACCACGTTCTTCAGCGTCTCTAGCTGAATTATTGGCATTCGATTCAGCTTGTTTAGCTTCATTGGTTTTCGTGGTCGCTTCTGCTTTACGTGCATCAGCATCGGCTTTAGCGTCCGCAATATCTTGCTCTGCACTAGAACGATTATCTTCGCCTTTCGCAACGCCTGCTTCTGATTTAGCCACCGAATCGTTGACGTTCTTTTGGTTACTTTCGTGGGTCTGTTTCGCAGCAGTGATCTGTTCGCCAGACACATCTTTGGCATTGTCTAATTGGGTTTGTACATCCTTTAGAAGACCACCAGCAAAACGATCGCGCCAATGATCACCAGACACTCCCGTATACTCAGCTTTGTTGTCAAGTACATCAAGGCCTTGAGCCATTGCCGTTAGATCTTTAGTTACCGCTTCAGACTCTTCGTTCACAGCGTCGCGCTGCGCTTGACCATTACTCTCTAATGCTTCTTGATCGGTTGATTCTAATTGAGCCTGAGAACCTGATACAGCTTCAAGTTGTTTCTGCTTTTCTTGCTCTAAACGCTGGCGATCGGCTTCCGCTCGTTCTTTGTCAGACATTGCATTTTTTGCAGCTTGATTTTGTTCCGCATTATCGGCAACAGCATTAGCTTGGTGTGACGTTTCAGATTTCGCCACCACATTATCTAAAACATAGCCCAACCCATCATTATGGCCTGTGCCTTTGAATTCTATTCGGTTGCTGCCAGAATTTGCAGTCAACTTAAGTGTTTTTTGTTGCCAAGCTGCTTCATCGCCAGAGGTTGAAAATACAACATCACCGTTCCAGAGAACCTCTATGCCTTCATTGCTTGAAATGCCTGCACGCTTCGCAAAATCAAAGCTAACCGCAATGACCTCACCTTCCGCTAAATCCGTTAAATCTTGAGAAAGACTTGTATTAGTATAAGTATCTAGCTCTGTTACACGTGAGCCATGGCCTTCGCCACTTACGCCATAAGCGCTACTTGAATATGATGCTTCTACGCCATGAGTAGATTCCCAACCGTCGCCACCTTGTTCAAAATCGCCATTAACTATCAGGTTAGGTGCTTGCGCTTGATCTGAAGACTCTTCGATGTTGAGTTCATTTTCCATGCTGCTGAGATCAGGCGTTTCAACGTTAGTCACGCTTCCACTTAGCCCGTCTCCTAGATCGGAACCTACTTCTTCGATTTCATCCAGAGCGAAACCATCAAGTTTCGTGATTTCAGGCGTTGAAATAGCACCTCGCCCTTTCTGAATTCCTGATGACGAAGCTTCATCACCTTGAACTAGGTAATTAATCGCTTGGCTGCCACCCACTCCAAGAAGAGTTTGTTTAATATTATCAAACAGTGCGGAAAGCTTATTGCTGCTAGTGTTACTTGACGCGACGGCTAGGCTATAGAAATCACCGTTACCCACTTTGATAGCAACGTTATTTCTGGCATAAGAAGCGTTAATCCCTAAGCCATCACCTACGTGAATATTCACGTTTGCTTTGCCTTTCATCACCGCAACATTGAGACCGTCACCCACTTTGGTGTTGACGTTATATTTGCCCCATGCAACGTTAACTGAAATACCGTCACCAATTTTGGTGTTGATATTCGCATCACCATAGGCAGCCGTTACACTCAGGCCATTACCCACGGTTGTCGTAATGTTAGCTTTACCTTTCGCCGCCGTGACCTGCATACCATCACCGACTTTAGTGACAATATTGCCCTTGCTCCAAAGTGCGTTGAAGCTATCTCCGTCACCCACTTGAGTAATGATGTTCGCTTCACCTTTCGCTAAAACAACATTACGGCCATCACCCACTTTCGTAATGATATTCGCTTTGCCCCAAGCTCCCGTGTAATCATAGCCATTACCGACGTGAGTAATGACATTCGCCTTACCTTGAACCACAGAAACTTCTTGGCCATCACCGACTTTGGTAATGATGTTCGCTTCACCTTTGGCGAAGTTGTATCGATCACCGTCACCGACGTGAGTGAAGATATTTGCTTGTCCCCAGGCCACGTTAACGCCTAATCCATCGCCCACTTTTGTGATGATGTTAGCTTTACCTTTCGCCAAACCAATAGTCGTACCATCACCCACATGGGTCATGACATTACCCACTTTTGATATCAGTAAACCAACGGTGGTTCCTTCACCAACTTTGGTTAAGATATTACCTTTACCCGCCAACACAGCTGCGGTTGTTGCATCACCAATATGGGTCACTACGTTTGCTTTCGCAGCTGCGACAACACCCATGAAGTCATCACCGACTTTCGTTATGATATTCGCTTCACCAAGGGCTAGTACGCCAGTAAGACCATCTCCTACGTGAGTCATAATGTTTGCTTTACCAAACATCGCGGCTAAGGTTGTTCCATTACCCACTTTCGTCATCACGTTTAGTTCGCCAGCAAATAAACCTAAGCTTGTGCCATCACCAACGTGAGTATAGATATTCGCTTTACCGATCATTAATGCAGCAGTTAGGTCATTACCCACTTTAGTCATGATATTGGCTTGGCCAAGCATTGCAGCAAACGTGCTGCCGTTACCCACCTGAGTGAATATATTTGCGTTACCTACCATCGCGGCTATCGAAGTACCATTGCCCACTTTGGTTGCGATATTACCTTTCGCCACCATTAATGCGACTGTTGTACCGTCACCAATATGCGTAAAGACATTGGCTTCCGCGACCATAAGCGCTAATGCATCACCATGACCAACCTTGGTAAATACATTGCCTAGGCCACCCATTAGCGCCCACGCGTTGCCTTCACCAACGTGAGTGAAGATATTGCCTACGCCGATCATAGCGGCTATTGAAGTGCCGTCGCCTACTTTGGTGAAGATATTACCCGCAGCACCCATTACGCCAATTGTTTGGCCATCGCCGACATGAGTCAGTACGTTACCAATACCCAACATAATGCCAGTGGTGTCACCATCGCCCACCTTGGTTAGAATGTTCGCCCCACCAACCATTACGCCAGTTGTCGAGCCATCACCAATATGTGTAAGTACGTTAGCGCCTCCTCCCATAACGGCAAGCGCATTGCCATTGCCTTTTTTGGTTAGGATATTTGCACCACCAAGTGCGACTGCGGTCGTATTTGAGGCCGTATCATCACCGCTAATATGAGTAATGATATTGGCACCACCAAGCATACCTGCCGTGAGGTCACCGTCACCCACTTTAGTCATGACATTCGCGCCACCGACAAGTACAGAAGCGATGTCGCCCTTACCAACCTGTGTCATGACATTAAAGCCACCAACCGCTAACCACAACCCATTGCCAGACCCTATTTGGGTATGCGTGTTGTAGCCGCCTAGCATAGTCAAACGACTATTACCGTTACCTTTTTGA
The DNA here is from genome assembly GCF_963898195.1 of Vibrio sp. L3-7. Lineage (NCBI taxonomy): Bacteria > Pseudomonadati > Pseudomonadota > Gammaproteobacteria > Vibrionales > Vibrionaceae > Vibrio > Vibrio sp. L3-7. Next base: position 20,248 of record NZ_CAWQUW010000004.1, read on the forward strand.
ACTGAAACATTGCCATAAGCAAGTAAGTGAGCTAAATATTCGCCATCACCAATACGAACCAATACATTGACCGCACCGCCTGCGTAGACATCCATTTTGCCTTGCTTGCTCTGATGGACTAATACGTTAGCCAAGCCAGCACCACGGAAAGTAAGATCGCCTTCATCGCCACTTTTAACAATAACGTTAGCCGCGCCGCCGCCAATAAATTCGGTATCACCAAACTTAGAGCTATGAAGAATAACGTTAGCAATCCCTCCGCCATTAAAATGAACATCGCCGCGGGTAACGTTGGACTTGATAACGTTACCGCCACCTATGCCATTAAAACGAACATCCCCAGAGCTTTCACCGGTATCGGTAGAAGGTTTGATCAATGCTTGTTCATTGTACTCCTCAATATCTGCGACCGTTTCGCTGGCACTTCTTACCGCATTTACACTGTACTGAAGATCACTCAGCGAATATCCGCCTCGGCCCATTGAGTGATAGCCATTTGTTGTCGAAATATCCTCATTGGCCAAATTTCCGGTGTAATTACCTTCTTTGTACCAAGAGCGGGCCTGGTACTTTAACTCGCCAGTTTCTGAATCATTCGCTAATTCAACAACCACAATTTTTGTATAAGGACCAAGCACTTTCGCATACACATACGTGTTTGATTTACGATTTGACTTAACACCTTTAACATCAACTGTTGTGCCATTTGTAGAAATAGCATGGCCACCCATTTTTGCATCGGCCAAAACAACATCTTCAGCATCGATTAAGGCACCGTTTGCGTATGTAACCCATTCATATTCAGTCAGGTCTTTCTCAACAGCATGAATCGTAACCACTTGTTGATGTTCGAGTTCGATATTAGAGAGGGTGTAGCCGCCATTGATTGGATTTGACTCAAACCCACCTGAACCAGAAACATCGGAGCGAGCAAGGCTAGCTAAATGATTTCCACGCTTATACCAAGCTTCTGAGTAGTACTTAAGGTTTCCAGTTTCCGAGTCATTATAGAGACGAATTTTATTAATTTTGGTGTAAGCACCATCAGCGATAGCAAACAAGTAAGTATTTGCCTCTCGTTCTGATTTTATTGCCTTAACAGAATGAAATTTATTCCCGTTACCAATCGATAACCCATGCATTTGTGCAGCAGTCAGAACGATCTCACCGGCATTGGCATTGGCTAACCCTTCGCCTTTGAAATCGCTACCTGACCCTTTACGGGTAATCTTGTTGTAAGCCCCGCCGCCAGAGAAATGAATATCACCGTGTGCCACATCAGAGTAAATACTGTTGTATCCACCCACACCTTCAAAGCGAATGTTGCCACGTGTTTCCACATAGACATCATCCGATTGTCGTGTTCGTTCAATGCGGTTTGATGCGCCCGCTCCCTGTAAAGTGATATCACCAACTTTACCTTTGCGAACGAGATGGTTATCGGCACCCGCCCCACGGAAAGTGATGTTACCCGTTTCCACTCGCGAGCTAATACTGTTAGCAGCACCTACACCATCAAATGTCACATTACCGCGAGAGCCCTGGTATTGATTGAACCAAGTTCGATCAAGTTTGTTACCGGCCCCTGCACCAGTAAAAGATAAGTTACCTTGGTTTGTTTCATGCCAAAGGCTGTTATAGCCACCAGCACCACCAAATGTCACATTACCACTTAGGCCTTTACGGGTTATCCCATTATATGCAGCAACACCGCCATAATTTACGTCACCGCGATTACCTAGATGATCAATAGAAACTCCGCCAGCAGCGCCAGCGAATGAAACGTTTCCATCGCCACTTTTGTTAATGTCCGCATACCCGGCAGCACCTTTTACATTTAGGTTGCCAACAGAGTCTTCTACTCTTAGATATGCCGCACCACCTACTACCGTATCATTTCCGCTACCCGTATAAACCGTCGCCCCAATTGAACCGACAGTGACGTGATCATCACCTCCACGAGCATGTATTTCGCCGCCAAAACCGATAGCAACAATGTTGTTGTTACCTTCATCGGCGGAATAGTTCCCTGTAAAGAAGTATTCAACACTTCTCCAAAATGGTTTTCCCATAAAAAAAACTCTAAATTTGGGTTAAATAGAAAACCACTGTACTTTTCTGATACAGCGATCATTTTGAACATCGACCTTGCCGCGGACAGTGCAAACTTTCTGCCCCTTCCACGGAAGGAATACACGGCGTCGAAGGTCATTTACGACCTCTCGACCATGCCCGAATGGCGCTATCATCTCTGGAATATAAATATGCTGACCGGACCGCCAGTCAGATAAAGAGATTTCTCGATCCCCTGATAGCAGTGCATCTCGACTCTGCTCAGACAAAAACGCCCAATTACAATATGCAATTGGGCGACCTTGTTCATCTTCGTAATAGCAAAACTGGTTTAGCTCAAACGCCGGCATAATGCGCTGCTGCCATTCAGCAACAACGTATCTGCTGTGGAGAGGAGAATGCTGACTTAACAACATCACTCCACCAATTAAATTTTTAATTTGAGCTAAGGTAAGATTTGCTGATTGATGTGTAATAGACATAGGCTCTATATCACCGAATACAGCTATTATTTAGCTTTAGAAGCTCTCTTCTTTGGCGCAGGTTTTTCTTCTGTTTGTACTTCTTCAGTCTGATCAACATTAGGCTCGTCTGAAGGTAAAAAACCTGCTGCAACTAGCTTGTCAAATTCTGCCGACATACGAGGATCTTCGAGCATATTTTTAACCATTGAGACCATATACATAAAACCAGAAGCTGGCATATGTACGACTTGTTTAAGTTCGAGGTCACCATCATTTTCAGCCATTACGCCACTAGCCATATTGTTTTGATCTTGACCTACGAAATAAAGAGAGAAAACACCTTTATTGTAATTAACACTAGATACTGTTTGAACAAACTTTTCTGTCATAAATTAAACCCGATTAATTATATACAACGGCTTGATTAGCCTTAGAAACAACTATTATTAAAATAGAAAAACACCAAATAAGAATTAATGGTGTTTTATAAATTAATTTTACACCTCAAAAAAAATTGAATCAACTTACTTTTATTTTTGTTTTAGAGTATATATTCTATTAATTGAAACACTGAAAAATCTCATTATCATAATAAAAAAAATAAACAATGTATTTTCCAAGAAAAATATTGCATGTTTTATTTTTCTTATTAGTAATAATAAATTTGAAGAGTTCCTAAGGTGCTGATACTATGCCGCCCTTTTTTAAACACCATAAAAATCAGCAATGAAGCTTAAATAATGACACAGAATGAAGTTCTAACCCTGAAGTGTATAAACCTGTACTTAAGTATTTTAGGCGTAAAAAAAGACATAACGAATACAAAAAATACAACTGAAGAATCAAACAACTTCAACGATGAATTAAAGAAAATACAAATAAACAACAAAGTTAATGTTGTAATTAATCGTTCAAAAACAAAAAAAATTAACAATATAACAACACCTGTTATTCTATTTGATGCTCAAGGGTTACCATTTATTTTAGCTAAAACTAATAAAGGATCTTGTTTAATACAAAACCCTAATAAAGAATCTCCTGAAGTTATTCCCTATGATAAAATCAACTCGATATGGAATAAAAGTTGGATAGAAATAAAACAACCTCAATCACGTTTTAATATCGCCTGGTTCATTCCTGAGTTTTTGCAACACAAAAGAATAATCGGGGAAATTTTTTTGTTTTCTTTTGTATTGCAAATACTCGCCTTAATCTCACCGCTATTTTTTCAGGTTGTGATGGATAAAGTGCTTGTACATCAAGCTTGGTCAACCCTTGATGTGCTTGTGATTGGACTTGTGATCACTGGCATTGTAGAGGTTATACTTCGCGGCTTACGCGAATATCAGTATGCGCACACAGCCAATAGAATTGATATTCAATTAGGACTTAAGTTAGTAAAGCATTTGTTTGGCCTTCCTTTGATGTTCTTCAAAACACGCCAAGTAGGAGCCATCGTAACTCGCGTGCGTGAGCTTGATACAGTACGAGAATTCTTAACAGGCTCGATGTTTACTTTAACGGTCGAGTTCTTGTTCATGTTTGTCTTTCTCTACGTAATGAGTTTGCTTTCACCTCCTCTCACGTGGCTATTTGTTGCAACCATCCCTCTTTATGTATTTCTCGCTTGGTGGCTTACACCTCGAATGCAAGCGGCGGTAGAAGAGCAATTTACGCACGCCGCTGCAAATACCTCTTTTCTCACAGAGACAGTGGCTGGCAGTGAAACTCTAAAAAGCTTAGCCGTAGAGCCTCGCTTTGTTCGCCGTTGGGACGATCAAACGGAAAAAATGGTCTCTACTGGGTACGTGGTTCAGCAACTCAACAACCGATCCAACCATGTCGTTCAACTCATCCAGAAAGTAACAAGTGTTGGAGTTCTGTGGTTAGGGGCAACAGAAGTACTGTCATTGGAGATGACTATCGGCCAACTGATCGCTTTTAATATGATGACAAACCATATAGCCCAACCTTTATCACGCATGGTTGAGTTATGGGGACAATTTATTCAAACGCGCGTGGCACTAGAAAAATTGGGAGACATGCTCAATTTACCTGTGGAGCAGCACACAGGGAACGACACGATTGCATTACAAGGCGCGATTTCGTTCAAAAACATCCTATTTCGTTACCAACCAGATATCCCACCGACCCTGAACAACTTGTCGCTAGATATCCAAGCAGGTGAAACATTAGGCGTTGTGGGAACATCAGGTTCAGGGAAAAGTACTCTAGCTCGATTACTGCTACGACTCTACAGCCCAGAAAAAGGGTTAATAACGGTTGATAACACACCACTGAATCAAATTGGCATCCAGCAACTGCGCCAACAAATAGGCATAGTTCTGCAAGAAAACTACCTATTTAACAAAAGTGTTTGTGAAAATATTGCCCAATCGAAACCTGAAGCTAGCTTAGAAGAGGTTATCGAAGCGGCGAAACTTTCTGGAGCTCACGAATTTATCATGAAGCTCCCAATCGGTTATGACACGATCTTAGCCGAAGGTGGGCAGTCCCTTTCTGGCGGGCAGAGACAACGCCTGGCGATTGCGCGAACTCTACTTTCAGACCCCAAAATTATGATCCTGGATGAAGCCACGAGTGCACTGGATGACGAATCACAAGCGTTGATTCAATCCAATATGGCAAATATCGCGAAGGGTCGTACGGTCATCACTATCGCTCACCGGTTATCCACCGTACGAGATTGCGACCGAATTATCGTTCTACACCAAGGTAATATCGTCGAGCAAGGTAGCCACCAACAGTTAATCACATTGGGCAAACAGTACAAACAATTATGGCAACTTCAGCAAGAGCTCAAGCAAGAGGATTCAAACGCATGAAAAGTGTCATCAAGCGATTCTTGGCCAAATTTAAAATAAACCAAGCGACTGAGAAACATTACGAATTTTTACCTGCGCACCTCGCCTTATCACAACGTCCTCCTTCACCATTTGCTCGAATAACGGCCATCACTCTCAGCTTGGGAGTCATTGCTGTATTAATTTGGGCGTATTGGGGGAAATTAGATATACAAGCGACAGCTACCGGGCGTTTCGTTGTCTCTGGCCGCTCACAAGTGATTCAATCTTATGAACAAAGCCGGGTTCTCTCTATTCATGTAAAAGATGGGCAACGAGTGACAAAAGGCGCGCCGCTTCTTACTCTTGATACCTTAGGCATCAATCAAGACATTACCCGTTTAATCACTCAATCTGAATTTCAGACTAATGACCTAATTCGATACCAATCTTTGAATAGTGGCCTACCACTATCTGAGGACCTATTATTTTCGGCCTTACCACTGGAACAACAAGCGTTGATCAATGAAAACTTCTTGAGTGAGAAACGTGAATATGAGTCGACCCTTGCAAGTATCAAAGCAGAAATGCAGGTCAACAAAACATCCCAAGCGGCTCGTCAAAGTGACATCAACGCATTAATTCAGTTAACCGAAAACATTAGTCAGAGACTCGCGGCACGAAAAACGTTGAATCAAATAAAAGTCATTGGACACGTAGAGTATCTAGAGCAAGAAAAAGAGCTACTGGAAGTTAAGCGCCAAGTGTCGCAACAACGAGCTGAATTAGAGGTTCTAAAATCGCAATATCATAGTCTTGAAGAAAGGCTGACGGGGTTCAAAGCACAAAAACACAGAGAATGGCTCGAAAAAAGAAAACAAGCGAAATTGCAACTTGGGGGTTTAGCTCAGGAGTTGTCTAAAGTTCGTGAGCGTGAACAGTTAGAAATCATCCGTTCTCCTGTCGATGGTACGGTTCAGCAACTCAGTATTTACACGCTAGGAGCAGTACTTCAACCAGCACAAAATTTAATGATTATTGTCCCTGAAAATGCAGTACAGCAGGCGGAAATACAAATTCTCAATAAAGACGTAGGTTTTGTTTACCCAGGACAGTCAGTGACAGTAAAAGTAGATGCGTTTCCATACACTCGTTACGGTACTATCGAAGCTGAGCTATTGAGTATTTCTCGTGATTCTACTACAGACGAACGCTTGGGGCTCATTTTCCCAGCCCTAGTTAAGCTTAAGAATAACAACATCTTAATCAACGGTAAAAGTATTGAGTTGACACCAGGCATGTCCGTCGTTGCGGAAATAAAAACGGATAAACGTCGTGTTATCGACTATCTGCTGAGCCCAATACGTGAATACCAAGCAGAATCGCTAAGAGAGAGATAAGTATGGATATGACCTTATCAACAACGGGAAATAGCGTTTCTACCGCTCAAGATACTTCTATCAATCAGGACGCTTCTATCACACAAGATAATGGCGGAATCGACGCCGTCGTTTATGCGGGTAACTATTTCCACAAAAAGTCGACCAAGACACAGCTCAAGCATGCTTTAGGCGTCAATCATTCCAATTTAAATGACTTGGAAATAAGGGAAGCTGCAGATTATATTGGCCTGAAAAGTCAAGTAACAAAAGTAAAACCAAACGAGCTAGATACCCTTCCACTGCCCGTTTTAATTGAAATCGACAATAGTTGGAAAGTGCTCATAAAATCAGCGGATGGTTCCTCTCTTTTATATGACCCAGCCACTCAATTGGAGCAACAGAGTGAGCTTAGTTCGAATAGTCACTCATCAACGTACAAGGTAATGTTGGTCGCGGATGAAAGACTAAGTAGCAAAGAAGTGAAATTTGGCCTTAGCTGGTTTGCCCCCTCTATTTGGCGTCAAAAGAGCCAAATGCGAGATGTGTTTTTTTATGCTATTGCCCTTCAAATATTCGCACTCGTCAGCCCGATGTTGTTTGAAAATGTCATCGACAAAGTGCTAGTCGGTCGTAGCTTATCCAGTTTACATGTGCTCGCCATAGCGATGCTTGCTCTTGCCATTGCAGAGCCAGCATACAGTTACTTGCGCAATACCGTATTTGGCCACCTCGCAAGTCAAGTAAATGCAGAGCTTTCAGGACGCCTTTATCGCCATTTAGTTGGCCTTCCACTCACTTATTTTAAGCAGAGACAAACCGGGCAAATCATTGCTCGAGTTCGTGAAATGGCGCAAATTCGTCAGTTTTTGACTGGTTCAACGCTGATGTTATTGCTCGATCTCATTTTTGTTACCGTCTTTCTTGCTGTTATGTTCCATTATGCCAAGACTCTGACTTGGCTAGTAATCGGCTCACTTTTTATCTATTTCTTACTTTGGCTTATTGCTGGTCCAATCATAAGAAAAAAAGTGGAATCAGAATACGAATCGGATGCCGATGCCACGACCTTTCTAACGGAAGCCGTAACAGGCATTGAAACCATTAAAACCACAGCGACTGAACATCGATTTTTACATCAATGGCAACATATCCTCAGCCAACAACTAAACCGCAGCTTTGATGCTCAAAAATCAGGACTCATTGCAGGGCAAGGCATCGGGCTAATACAGAAACTGACTGCGGCACTGCTCCTGTGGTGGGGAGTCAGCGAAGTACTTAACGGTGAGCTCACACCCGGACAATTGGTGGCCTTCAATATGTTGGCCGGCCACGTGACTCAGCCGGTACTTCGACTTGCGCAAATCTGGCAAGACTTCCAACATACTCTTATTGCACTAAAGCGAGTGGGCGATATTCTTGATGAACCAAGAGAAAATGGTAAACAAGGGTTAGCTTCTGTTCCTGAACTCAATGGAGGCATCGAATTTAGTAACATTCGCTTTCGTTATCACGAAGACTCTCCCGAAGTCTTGGCCAACCTATCGTTAGAAATAAAACCGGGCCAGTTTATCGGCATCACTGGGCCATCAGGCTCAGGAAAAAGTACCATCACCCGGCTATTGCAGCGTTTGTATGTCCCTCAACATGGTCAAGTATTGGTAGACGGTATGGATCTCGCGATAGCCGACCCAATTTCGCTACGTCGCAACATGAGTGTGGTATTACAAGAAAGTATTCTTTTTTCTGGGAGCGTTGCAGAGAACATCCGCCTAAGTCAGCCTCAAGCTACTGATGAGGAAATACGCAATGCTGCGCAGCTTGCTGGTGCTTTGGAATTCATTGAAGGGCTGCCTCACGGGTTTAATCAGCCCGTTGGGGAAAAAGGGGGCTCTCTATCTGGCGGCCAGCGTCAACGTATTACGTTAGCAAGAGCCCTGCTCGTTAACCCTAGGATTTTACTGCTTGATGAAGCAACGTCAGCACTCGACTATAACTCTGAAGCGGCCATCATGAGCAATATGGAAGAGATCTGCCAAGGACGAACCGTAATTAGCATCGCACACCGCCTTAACACCATTCGTCATGCGGATAACATTCTTGTTCTTGACAAGGGCCAAGTCTGTGAAAGCGGAACTCACGATGAGCTGATTGAGAAAGAAGGGCTTTATGCCAGACTCTGGAAACAACAAATCGGGTAATAGAACCATCGTATCGATTGCGAGAGAAACTCGAATTTAGGCCGAACCTGAACATCTGTATTTGGTTCGTTCAATGTCAAACATCATTCAATAACTAGAGTCTCTAAAATCGAGCGTAGACAATTCATTATAACTTGCTGCTAATCAACTACGACAAGTTCAAGCCATGAACTTACTAAAATTAAAACTACCAAACTCAATCGGGGGTCTGGTAGTTTATTCATTTCTACAATATCGCCTTGTTTGTTAACGCTTTTCTAACATATTGAGAACGTTACAAAGTCCACAAAATTTAAGTTTAATAATCCACCACCCACGAAGTAGCATCACAAATCCCAACAGAACACTCCTCCTACCAGTTGTGCATTCACTTACATACAGGTAGTTTTAGCGACCTCGAAACATATCAATTCGAGCAATGACGTTCATGCGAGCTTCTTTTTCGGACAAAAGTGTTCGGATTAACATTTCAAGTGACTTTAATTAACAAATTTATGCTCAAACGCTCACTTTTAATGTTCGTTTGTTTTCGAGTTCGCAAATATATGCACAATGCACGTGCTAGATAAGCAAAAACTAACAAGGACTCAAACATGACAACAAACAAACACCCTTCTTTATTTGGGCAATGCCTAGCCGAATTTATCGGTACAGGCCTGCTCATATTCTTTGGCGTTGGCTGTGTGGCAGCACTGGTATTAACTGGTGCAACATTCGGACAATGGGAAGTCAGCATTATTTGGGGCTTCGGCGTAGCCATCGCAATTTACTGTACTGCTGGCGTTTCTGGCGCTCATATCAACCCTGCTGTGACTATTGCCTTGGCAATGTTCCACGGTTTTGATAAAGCGAAAGTTGCGCCTTACATCATTTCTCAGCTACTTGGCGCATTCTGCTCTGCGGCATTAGTTTACAGCCTGTACAGCAACCTATTTACTGACTACGAAATTGCACACAACTTCGTACGTAGCAGCCAAGATGCACTGTCAACAGCCGGTATTTTCTCAACATACCCACATGCTTCACTTTCTTTCTTTGGCGCTTTTGCTGTGGAATTTGTGATTACTGCTGTTTTGATGTTCGCTATCTTAGCGTTAGGTGATGAGAACAACGGCGCATCACGCGGCGCAATGAACCCTCTACTAATTGGTGTACTGATCGCGGTTATTGGTGGTTCTTTAGGTCCACTGACTGGTTTCGCAATGAACCCTGCTCGTGATTTCGGACCAAAACTGTTCGCCTACTTTGCAGGTTGGGATTTCGCACTAACAGGTGCTCGTGATATTCCTTACTTCATCGTACCAATCCTTGCTCCAATTGCTGGTGCATGTTTTGGTGGCTGGTTGTACCCACGAGTTATAGGTGCTTACCTACCCGTTGAAGGCCAAGGCTGCACAATTCCAAACCAATGTGAAACAGAACAAGAAGCTGAACAAGCTCAAGCTTAATCCCTAAGCGACCTTACATTTACTAAAATATAAATAACGAGACAAAAAGGATTCTTACCATGACCGAGCAAAAATACATTGTTGCCCTAGACCAAGGCACGACAAGTTCTCGCGCTGTAATCCTCGATCACGATGCAAACATCGTTAGCTCTTCTCAAAGAGAATTCACTCAGATTTACCCTAAAGCGGGTTGGGTTGAACACGATCCAATGGAAATCTGGGCGACTCAAAGTTCTACATTGGTTGAAGCCCTAGCGAAAGCAGGCATTCGCAGCGACGAGCTAGCGGGTATTGGTATTACTAACCAACGTGAAACAACTATCGTTTGGAACAAAGAAACTGGCAAGCCGGTATACAACGCAATCGTATGGCAGTGTCGCCGTACAGCAGACATCTGTGAAGACCTTAAAGCACGTGGCCTAGAAGACTACGTACGTGACAATACAGGCTTAGTCCTTGACCCGTATTTCTCAGGTACCAAAGTTAAATGGATTCTAGACAACGTTGAAGGCGCTCGTGAAGACGCTGAAGCAGGCAAACTATTGTTCGGTACGGTTGATACTTGGTTGGTTTGGAAAATGACTCAAGGACGTGTTCACGTTACGGATTACACCAACGCGTCACGTACTATGTTATTCAACATCAACGACCTATGTTGGGATCAAAAACTACTTGATGAGATGGGTATTCCGGCAGTAATGATGCCTGAAGTTAAACGCTCATCTGAAGTTTACGGCCAAACGAACCTTGGTGGTAAAGGCGGTACTCGTATTCCAATCGCAGGTATTGCAGGCGACCAACAAGCCGCACTTTATGGCCAAATGTGTGTAAAAGCGGGTCAAGCTAAGAACACTTACGGTACAGGTTGTTTCCTTCTAATGAACACCGGCCAAGAGAAAGTAACGTCGAAAAACGGCCTACTAACCACACTGGCATGTGGTCCTAACGGCGAACCAGCTTACGCACTTGAAGGTGCGGTATTCATGGGCGGCGCATCAATCCAATGGCTACGAGATGAAATGAAGCTACTGGCTGGCGCAGAAGACTCTGAGTACTTTGCAACGAAAGTTGATTCTTCAAACGGCGTGTATGTTGTTCCTGCCTTTACTGGCCTAGGTGCACCATACTGGGACGCTTACGCTCGCGGTACGATTGTTGGCCTTACTCGTGGTGTGAACTCGAACCACATCATTCGTGCGACTCTGGAAGGCATTGCTTACCAAACTCGCGACGTATTAGACGCAATGCAAGCGGACTCTGGCATTAAACTAGCAACCCTACGTGTTGATGGCGGCGCGGTAGCGAATAACTTCCTAATGCAATTCCAATCAGACGTGCTTGATACTGAAGTTCACCGTCCTGAAGTAACGGAAGTAACGGCATTGGGTGCAGCTTACCTTGCTGGTCTAGCGGTCGGTTTCTGGGGCAGCATTGATGAGCTTCAAGATAAGGCTGTGCTAAACCGTACGTTTATGCCACATCACGATGAAGAGAAGCGTAACCGCCGTTACAAAGGTTGGAAACGCGCTATCAAGTGTGCACAAGTTTGGTCTGAACTTCATAACGAAGACGAAGGTGAAGACTAGTCACAAGACCAAGACTAGAACTAAGACACGAACAACCGTACCTAACTAAAACGGTTGTTCGAATCTCAGTAAACGAAACCCAAAAGAGCACAATCTTGTGCTCTTTTTTGCGTTTCAGGGGTTGTTTCTACATTTTGCGCTTCGTTTTTGCGGTTTAGACACGATTCCTCACCATCATTACTTCTCTCTGAGTATCAATTCGAGCACAATAGCGCGAGGTGATATTTAGAATTAAGTGCGCTAAAACACAGCAGCGCGCAGGGAGTGGTAAGTAAAGTGAAGCAAATACCAAGACACCAGCAGATCGTCGACCTGGTTAAAACACAAGGATATGTGAGTACCGAAGAGCTAGTAGAGAAGTTTGATGTAAGCCCTCAAACCATCAGACGCGACCTAAACGAACTCGCTGATAGCAACAAAATTCGTCGCTATCATGGTGGTGCAACCATTCCTTTAAGCTCAGAAAACACCTCGTATAACACGCGTAAAGCGCTTAACTTCAACGAAAAAGACGTGATCGCCGACGAACTGGTTAAGCACATCCCAGATGGTGCAACCCTATTCGTTGATATCGGTACCACGCCAGAATCCGTTGCCCGTGCACTCAACAAAAACCACAAACAACTAAGAGTCGTCACCAACAACATTAACGTTGCCAGCATCCTTCTACCGAACCCAGAGATCAAGGTTATCCTGGCGGGTGGCGAAGTGCGCAACCGCGATGGCGGTATTGTTGGCGAAGCGACACTCGATTTCGTAAAGCAGTTCCGCCTTGATTTCGGTATTTTGGGCATCAGCGGCATCGACTTTGATGGCTCACTGCTCGACTTTGATTACCACGAAGTTCGTGTGAAACAAGCTATCATCGAAAACAGTCGCAGCATCTTCTTAGCCGTCGACCACACTAAGTTTGGCCGTAACGCGATGGTTAAGCTCGGTAATATCTCTCAAGCGCACATGGTCTTTACCAACAAGCAGCCACCGGAAGAGATTCTCAACATCCTTAAAGATTCATCAATACCATTAGAAGTGATCGATACCGCTCGTCCTATGAGCGAATAACTAAACATAAAAGCTCAGTGACGCCACTTTCTTAAATGAATCACGATTCTTTATAGAAAAGTTAAAAAAGTAAAACTTGCTCACTACCACTGTCGCTTCTATGCTCGAATTAGACTTATTTGAACCTCTGCTTTCATAAGCAGAGGTTTTTTTATGCCCAAATCACATAAAACGCGCATAAACGAAAATAATAAATGACCGCAAACGAAAGTTCATATAGGATTCAATTATGTTCTAAAATGCTCGTTCGCTCAGAAGAGGTCAAAACCATGAGTGCTCAACAAAATAATTCAAACAACAGTACATCTTCCACTTTAGACTTGATCGTGATTGGCGGCGGCATCAATGGTGCAGGCATCGCGGCAGATGCATCGGGTCGTGGTCTAAACGTTGGCTTATACGAAGCAAATGATTTCGCATCTGCGACGTCTTCTGCTAGCTCAAAGCTTATCCACGGTGGCCTACGCTACCTTGAACATTACGAATTTCGTTTGGTTTCGGAAGCACTCGCTGAACGTGAAGTCTTGTTAAGAAAAGCGCCTCACGTTGCTCAGCCAATGCGTTTCCGTTTACCTCATCGACCATTTTTACGCCCAGCTTGGATGATTCGCTGTGGCCTATTCCTTTACGATAACTTGGGTAAGCGCACCACTCTTCCTGGAAGTAAGACAGTCAACCTAGCAAAATCAGGGCTACTGAAACCAGAAATGAAGACAGGCTTCGAATACTCAGATTGCTGGGTCGATGATGCGCGTATGGTGTTGCTCAACGTATTAGCAGCAAAAGAGAACAACGCAGAAGTACGTAACTACTGCCGTGTTGAAAAAGCGCACCGCGAAGGTGGTATTTGGCATGTGACGATCCTTGATGTTATGACAAACCAACGCTTTGAACGCAGAGCAAAAGCGCTGGTTAACGCTGCTGGTCCTTGGGTTAAACAGTTCTTTGATGATGGATTAGAGCAGGCTTCGCCTCGTAATATTCGTCTGATCAAAGGCTCGCACATTGTTGTGCCACGCATTCACGACGAACCACAAGCGTACATTCTGCAAAACAAAGACAATCGTATTGTGTTCATGATCCCTTACCTAGATAAGTTCTCGATCATCGGCACCACCGACCTTGAATACAAAGGCGACCCACGTAACGTCGCAATTGATGATGTTGAAGTAGATTACTTGATTGATATTGTTAACCAACACTTTGTTAAACAACTTGGTCGTGAAGACGTAGTTTGGACATACAGTGGTGTAAGACCGCTTTGTGACGATGAATCAGATTCACCACAAGCGATCACTCGTGACTACACGTTGGAATTGGACGCGGAACTGGATCAAGCACCACTGCTTTCAATCTTCGGCGGCAAACTAACCACTTACCGTAAGCTAGGCGAAGCCGCACTTAAGAAGCTTGAGCCACACCTAACCAACATGGGTGCACCATGGACAGCCAACAACACGCTTCCAGGTGGTAACTTTAGCTGCAGCAGAGAGCAGCTTGCGAAGATGATCCACACTAAATACCCTTGGGCATCTGAAGCGCTATTGCTTCGCTACGTCACTCAATTCGGTACTTACACGTGGAAACTATTGGAAGGGGCAACAAGCGAAGCTGACCTTGGCACCCAATTCTCAAGCGAAGCCCATGGCGTTTATCAAGTTGAAATTGATTACTTGATCAATGAAGAGATGGCGATGACTGACGAAGACATCTTGTGGCGCAGAACCAAGCTAGGCCTTTACATGAGCGAGTCAGAGCAGCAAGCCGTGACTGATTACCTGAAAGAGAAGCTACAAAGCAAGGTAGTGAGTTTTTCTCAAGTAGGCTAATTCCACCAGCCTATACATGCTTCAGAACATGATTAACAACCAAGCTTAGCGTCCCCCGCGCTAAGCTTTTTTATTGCCTGCTATTCCGATCTAAGAACTCGATCAGATAAACCTCTCGATTGATCGCCTCCTTCGCACTGACTGAGGCTTTGTTCAATCCCCTATTTTCAATAAAAACTAAATAGTGTTTTATTAATCCGCTTGATTATCAACTTTACAAAAGGTTGCTATTCTTTATCTCAACGAAACAACACATTCAAAAACGCTCGCGATGTCAGCGCTTTAATAAGGAATCTATTCCATGCAAAAAGTTATCCTGATCACTGGCTCTACCGATGGTATCGGCTTCGAAACGGCAAAAGTACTTGTTCAACAAGGCCACCACGTTTTATTGCATGGACGTAACCCAAGCAAGCTCAAAGATGTAGAGCAGCAGCTTGTGACTCTCTCGACTGAAGCGAAAATCCAAAGCTACGTAGCAGACTTATCGGTTCTGGCGGATGTAGATACGTTAGCTGACGAAGTGATTGCTGATCACGATAAGATTGATGTACTGATTAACAACGCTGGCGTGTTCAACACTCCGAACCCAATCACTAAAGACGGTTTAGATGTTCGTTTTGTTGTGAATACTATTTCACCATACCATCTGACTAAACGTCTGCTACCAGTGCTCGATGCATCTAGCCGAGTGGTGAACCTGTCTTCAGCGGCGCAAGCAGCAGTAAACATTGAAGCACTCGAAGGTAAAAAACCGCTTTCTGATGGCGACGCTTACGCACAAAGCAAACTGGCGATCACTATGTGGACTCGTGAAATGGCAAAAGAATTAGGTTCAACAGGGCCGATGGTTGTTGCCGTAAACCCGGCTTCCTTATTAGGCAGCAAGATGGTGAAAGATGCGTACGGTATTGCAGGTGGTGACCTAAGCATTGGCTCTGACATTCTCGTTCGCGCATCATTGTCTGATGAGTTCGCACAAGCTGGCGGTCAATACTTCGATAACGACAACAATACCTTTGCTAACCCGCACCCAGATGCGATTTACGGCGATAAATCACAGCAAGTTGTCGCTAAAATTGAAGAGATCATCGCAGCAACGCTTTCTTAATCACGACGACTCATGCTGAGTTGATTTGCAAATCTCAATAGAAAAGCCCCCGTGTTTCTAATGTATTAATTTAGAAACGCAGGGCTTTTTCGCCAAATCTATCTGACTCTACTTTTGTTCCCAGTATGGCGGGTTGCCATAATACTCAGAGAAATAGTCAATGAAGGCTCTCACCTTTGGTGCAAGTAACCTCGTGCTTGGGTACACAGCCCAAATCGCAGGCTCTGAGGTTAATGGGTAATCTTCTAATATTTGGATCAGTTGACCGCTTTTCAGTTGCTCATACGCACACCAATTCGACGTCACCGTGATACCTAACCCACCAATAGCAGCATCACGCAGCGCTTCTCCGTTATCAGCCCTGAACGATCCAGATGCCTTAATCGTTTTAGGTCCGTTTTCAGTGTGGAAGGTCCAGTTTTCTAAACCAATTAGGCTGATACACTGATGATCGTTAAGATCTTGAGGTGTGGCTGGCTTGCCGTATTTGATTAAGTAACCAGGCGATGCACACACAACACGTTTATCTGTTGCGAGCTTTCGGGCAATCAGTGTCGAGTCTTTCAGCTCCGAGATACGAATCGCGATATCGAAACCACCTTCCACAAGATCGACCATGGAATCTGACAACCTGAAATCGACTTTTAGACCAGGGTAACGATCGAGAAAGCCAGGCAATGCAGGAACAAGGTGTAAACGCCCAAAAGACGCAGAAGCGGTAACGCGCAATGTTCCGGTTGGAGAATCACAGCCCACACCGACTGCCGACTTGGCAGCATCTACACTTGAAAGCACCTCCTCAGCGTGAGGTAAAAACGCTTCACCTTCTTCTGTTAAAGACACCTTACGAGTCGTTCGGTGCACCAAGCGAACACCTAAATTATCTTCAAGTTTACTGATGTGCGAACTAGCAACCGCAGGAGACAAACCAAGCTCTTGCCCAGCCATACTGATGTTATGTGTGGAAGCTAAACGAACAAATAACTTGAGGTGTTCAATATTCATATGATTACCAATAAAATCTTAAAAATCCTTTATTAATAGACCACATTACGTGCCAAAAACATAGCAATGTAATATTTATAAGCGTTTCATTTTGGCCATATTATTGAACTAAAAAAACTCCCGAAGGAGTTTAATTATTTAAAGACGATGTCATCTCGAGTAACTAATCAGATAAACGAGCATGCAGCGCGTCTTTAAGTACAGAACGATCATGTTTCATTTGGTGCATCGAACCGTCATCAATGGGTGAATCTTTCAGCTCAAGCTTACGAATCTCTTTATCAAGGTTGTCGTATGTCTTCATGTCTGCTGCAAAGCCATCGTCAGTTTTAACAAGCTCAGCAATTTTATCTTTCATTTCAGGAAATTCGTGAACAAGAGAATGATTTTCACCTAGCATAGAAACCTCTTAAGTTGAGTAAAGTGATTGGGTTAGTCTTATACCAATCGTAGTCAATAACTGGTCATCCTAGCTTGTTAAAAATCTCGATAACTTCGTTAAAATTTTTGATTGTAGAATAACTACTTATCGAAAAATCCCGCCTTGTTCTCAAACTTTTTTCCTACGCTATTCCTGATCATTTGCTTACTGTGATTGGTATTGAACACATTCATTATTTACCTTAGCAAGGGACTCAAATAACAAATGAGATCCAGTACACAGCATAGAATATAGACAATTCAGATTCACAAATTTACAACATGTACCCAAAAATAAATGGTTTACATAGAAGAAAGCCTCGCGTAATCGCAAGGCTTTATAGAGGTGTTATTTAAACAAGTAGCTAAAAAGTACTTTCAAAAAGGGACTAGCTACTGCACCCTCTTGTATCTATTTTATTCATTTGATCATGTGAAGATGTGTCAGAGCCAGTCGATTGGCATCCTGCCACGAATAACAGCGTCACAGATAAGATAAGCCATTTCATAATAAATCCTCTTTTGGTCATGACTAAAGCATAGTGCTTAAAATCGCGGATACCTCAGCCATTAACTAAAGCCTTACCTGCCGATAAAGCCTTGGTTAATGAACAATGTATCGCTTCATTAATTAACGACCTGCTTTTGTACAAAAAACTTTCACTCTAACGAATAAAAATTGTCCAAAAGAAAAAGGAGGACAATTGTAGGGGCAAGACGAGGACCTAAAAAACGAGTCGCTAAAAGTTAATCGCTCGTCGCCAAACGCACAGCCGCTTCTGCATGGATAGCTGTGGTATCAAACAAAGGAACATCTGTGTGTTGCTGCTGAATCAGTAGGGCGATTTCAGTACACCCTAGAATAACGGCTTCAGCACCTTGTTGGCTTAGCTTCTCGATGATTTGACGATAAACAGCTCGAGACTCTTCTTTTACTTCGCCTCGGCACAGCTCTTGATAGATGATGTTGTGCACTTGTTTTCGATCATCCCCATCTGGAATCACAACATCGATACCGAATTTATTGATTAAACGCCCTTTATAGAAATCTTGTTCCATCGTGAAAGCGGTACCGAGCAATCCTACTTTCTTTACGCCCTGTTCAAGCAGCTTCTGCGCGGTGGTATCTGCGATATGTAAGATAGGGATCGTGATCTTCTCTTCGATCTCAGGAACGACCTTATGCATGGTATTGGTACAGATCAGGATAAAGTCCGCCCCGCCTTTCTCAACCGATAAGGCCGCGTCCGATAAAATGTCCGCAGTCTCAGCCCAACGACCTTGGTGTTGTAGCTTTTCTATCTCATCGAAGTTAACGCTGTACATACAAATCTTTGCAGAATTGAGCCCACCAAGGGTCGCTTTCACACCCTCGTTAATGGATTTGTAGTAGCTCACTGTCGACTCCCAGCTCATACCGCCGAGCAACCCGATCGTTTTCATTTCTCTATTCCTTTAATTTCTGACTATTCCGATTAAAGCGTCATGCGTTGAAACTTTATAGTACGTTCTTGCTTAAAATGAGCCCAAAAGACCTTATTCCTTTCAAACCATGGCTTTCAAACCGTTCATACCTAAACCTCCGCTCATAAAAAAGGCTCGTATTCAAAATACGAGCCTTTGTTATTTATGACCAACAATAAGCTTGACGTTAGTACACCTCACACCAATCTGACTTCATATCGATCAGCGTCCAATCATCTCTAGAGTTTGCTTCATCTAATGCTTTATCGAGTTGGCCAACATGAGACTTACGATCGTACTCCCATTCGCGCTCGGCATCGGTATGGTGAACGATCATCGCCATTGAGTTTGGCTGGCTGGTTGCCCATTGCATCATCGCTTGGTCGCCATCTGAATTGCCTACAGCTAAAATAGGCTTCTTACCTATGATGTGTTGAATGTTCGATACTTTTCCGGCTTTGTCATCGATAGTCAAAATGGATGAGTCTTTAGTGACGGTAGGTTTGCCATCGTTATAGCTGTAGTTATATTTGAGCGCACTGCCTATTATCTGCTCAGAAGGGATATTATAAGCTTGAGGAGCCCACGCTCTCATAAAATCAACGCCTCCTCCCGAAACAATATAAGTCTTAAAGTCATGATCTTGCAGGTAAGTCAGCATCTCTTTCATTGGCTGATAAGTAAGGTCTGTGTACGCTTTCTTGAAGCGTTTATCTTTTGCTACCGCCAACCATTGTTTAACGTCTTGTTGGTATTGTTCAACGGTCATCCCAGAATGTGTCGCTAAAATTATTTTGAGTAACCCTTCTTCACCACTGCCCAGAACGCTCTCAATATCCCCTTCTAGTACAAACTTAAACGGTGCTTCCGTTTTCCATTCAGGATGCTCAGAAGCCATCTCTTTTACACGGTCTAGCGCAAAAGCAAGTTGGAAATAGTAAGGTTTTTCCGACCAAAGCGTACCATCGTTATCAAATACGGCTATGCGATCTTCAACCGCCACAAACGTATCGGATTGTGCTTTGGTGGCTTGACCCACAAAGTCCACAATCGCAGATTTACTTTCACTATCCTTCCAAGAAGGCAACAAAGTGGGATCACAATCTTTAGCAAAAGATGAGAAGGAGAAACTGGATAAAATCGCGACTGATAAAAGGGTTATTTTCTTCATAGCACTACCATGTTGTTGAATTAATTACCGGGTTTAATTTAATTCATCCTAGTTGGTCTGCTCTGATTTTCCACTTATGAACACTATAACCGATGTTTATGTTGTCATGAGTGCCACAACGAGAGCCAGCCAACATCAAGGCTTACTGCTAAAAATTATTGTGATGAAATTTGTCATACCATCACAAAGACAAGTGCAGGTTAAGAGTGCTACACGACGTTTTTTTATTGAAAGTCTAAATTTAAAAGGAAGGCAAACAAAAAAAGCAGAACTTCAATTTCTCAAAGCTCTGCTTTAAAACTCCGTTGCTGTTTACGCCCTACGTTTGTTGAAAGCGTGCCAGCTAACGCTGAAAATCGTTTTTTACACCATACTGAATACACTTAATTTAGGGTCTGCTTTCTTGCCAGATGCAATGCGCCATATCTGATGTTCATACCAAACTAGCCCTACCATCGCCATCTTGTCTAATGCGGATCTTGCCGTCATTGGCACCGTTAGCGGCATGCCTTAGCTAGGGTTATGTGGTTCATCACCTAGTGTTTCACTTATTGCAGATTTGATAATTCCATACCTATTCCCAAGCAAGTTTTGCTCAATAATAAAAAGCCAACTGCATAACAGCTGGCATTAATCGATTATAAACAAAACCTTAAACAGGCGATTTAAGTCATCACTTTATCGTGGGCTTTTTGACCTTAGTAAATGGTGTCGATTTCCATTTATCGGTTCTTACCTCTTCACCGGGCGTGTACATGCGTAACACTGAATACCATTGGTGATCGGGGATAGGTAAGAAGTTAGGATCATCTTCATGCCCTTTTACATCGCTACTCATGTAAATGGTGTAACTGCCATCAGCATTAGGCGTTAGCGTTCTGTCTCCACGGGAATGACGGTTTAACTCGTTTTTCTCCATCAATCGGGTTTCACCACTGTAGGCCGTGTATGACCAAAAACCACCCTCTTCTAACGGTGGCGCATCGAAGGTCACCGTGTAATCATACTTACTACCGTCGAGCGCACCACCTTCACTATCGAAGAAGTCACCGCTATACATAGTGTGCTTTGCAGGCAGCCCCCATTGACCCATTAAGGTGCCGTAGGCGTGCTGAAAGCTTGGAACCTTAGTCATTTCATCGCGAGTGCCCAATACGTCACGTGAATCATCAAAGCCCGCATTAACAATTCGCTCCAGTCCGTCTTTTTGACCAGACTCGATCATACTAAGCTGCTCTTTCGTAAATGGATGATTGGCTTTGCCTAATTCAACATCTCCTAAGCCAATGTACTCGAACAGTTCAACCAGCTTTTGGTCATGCGTCTTCATTGTTCCTTCAGACAGGATGAAGTTGGTTCGCTCAACCCAATTAGAGTCTTCAGGATCGGGATACTCGCGTACGACAGGATCTAGCCCTTTCTGACCTAGGTATTCCGACAACGTTCTAATATTCCATTGATCCATTAACTTTTGAGCAGTTGCAGAATCGTCACCGCCAAGGTCCATGATTCGACCCATCATCTTGACCAGCGGATGCTCGACATAGATGACTTGATCGACACTCGCAGGCACTTCACCTTTCCATCCTTCAACTGCATACATGAAACTGCCGCCTTTTGTGCCTCGCTGTGGAGAGCCAAAAGCCGAGTCAGTAAAGTGCTGCATATTCATGGTATGGAGCAACCAATATCGATTTTCATCATGGTCTGGAATCGTAATGATGACCGGCTCTGCTGCTAGGTCCATCCACCCCATCAAGTGTAACGTGTCATTGTTAATCGTCGGATGCGCAGTGTAAGTGTCGTCAGCAAGTGTTCGAATATTTTGGAATCGATTCAAAGGGTAGTCTTGCTCAACGACGGTTTTGTAAAAGTATTTGTAGGCTTCATCTATTGAGTACGCGTACTCGTAGGCAAGTTGTGCCAATAGCTGATTATCCTTTTTGAGCGACGCTAAACTCGCCATCTCAACGGGTAGAGTTTCCGTTTTTATCGCCATAGCTGTGTTTGTTACTAAAGCTGCGTTTGTCGTCATGGTTGTTTTTGTTGCCATAGTTGCGCTCGTCGCGTCCACGGATTGGCTCGCGAGTACCGGAGACGGAAGTGCAACCATGAAAGCACAAGCCAGTGCTGCCGCAAGTCTATTTTTTTTCATCATTGGATATCCCAACTAAAAGGAGTGCAAAAGGTGCGCTTGTTACAGCACACCTTGTATTAGTCGTATTTGGCGTTAGTCAGCAACCACTGATTTGTCTGCCATACCAATACCACCGGCTTTCTGTCTTGGTGGAAACGCTTTGAGTGACTTCTGATATTCCGCCGCTGATTTTTGCAGCTTTGGTAATACCCAAGACTTCTCTTTCATCCATAAGAACCAACCGCGAGTATCAGGGCTACGCTCGTAAGGATCAGCTTTGATGTTAATGAGCATCCCTAGTGGCCACTCTTCAGGAGGTGCAATCCACTCCGTTTTGGTTTTTAGATGCACTTTCCAATCATCCACTCGGAACGCATTTAAATCTTGTTCGTTGTAGAAGAAAAACTCATGACGTTGACTCGGCTCGCCTTTAGTCAACATGTCCAGTTGGTTATAACCATCCAAGTGAACTTGATAACGCTCGCCGTTTAACTCTTTTCCATCAAGCAGTTCTTGCTTAATATCGCCTTCACCCACTGCAGCCATAATGGTTGGCACCCAGTCTTCAGAAGTCATGAAGCCATCGGTGTATTCACCTTGAGGGATTTTATCTGGCCAGCTGACCAGCATAGGCACACGGAAACCGCCATCCCATGTCGTGCCTTTTTGTCCTCTGAATGATGCAGAGCCGGAATCAGGCCAGTGATCTAGGTTTACGCCATTGTCAGATGTGAAGAGAATGATGGTGTTGTCGATTTCGCCCAAGTCTTCAAGCTTGTCGAGCAGCACACCGATCTGGTCATCAAGTTCGATCAAGCCATCGTAGTAGGTGTTGATTTGGCTCGCGCCTTGATATTCCGGACGCACGTGTGTTTTTTGGTGCATACGCGTCGGGTTGTACCACATGAAGTAAGGTTGTTCGTCTTTCTCTGCTTCATGTTTATCAAGCCAATTCGTCGCGAACTCCAAAAACTCGCCATCAACGGTTTGCATGCGTTTAGCACCTAAAAGACCTTTATCTTCAATCGTTTGCTTTCCAACCACACCAAACCTTGGGTCTTCTTGCATGTCCACACTCTCGGTAGCGACGGTGTGAAGGACATTGCGAGGGCGTCCTCTGAAGTTAGGGTCTGTTGGGAACTCCGGCTGTTCAGGCATCTCCATAACATTGAGGTGGTAAAGGAAACCGAAGAATTCATCAAAGCCGTGCACCGTTGGTAGGTGACTATTGTTATCGCCTAAGTGACTTTTACCGACATGCACGGTCGCATAGCCTTTGTCTTTCAGCATTTCGGCTAAGGTTGGATCTTCTTTTTGAAGGCCAAGCGAAGAGCCAGGCTGACCGACAGACGTTAAGCCTGTTCGGAAAGGATATTGACCCGTGATAAAGGCAGAGCGCCCCGCGGTAGAGCTACCTTGTGCGTAGTAATCACTGACCATCATGCCGCGTTCGGCAATTCGATCAATGTTCGGCGTATCCACCGCGCCTAAACCACGGTGGTAAGCAGACAGATCCGTTGGGCTCACATCATCTAGCATGATGGCAACCACATTGGGTTGGCTCGCTGCATGTACGTTGACGCTCGCCAGTACCGAGAGCGCCAGAGCTGATTTAACAAAAGACTTATACATTTATAACCCTCATTCACTATGAGTAAATCGCTGAAGTCACAACGAAATTGTGCATGTCTCAGCGAACCATTGTTGAGGTAAATGATATAAGAATGACGCCAAAAATGGCTTGATAGCCACTATTACGATTCTTAATAGTGGCTGTTAGAAAGGGGGAATTATTTAAAGAAAATAGTAACGTGACACTAGGATTGAATAATCGACGTAATTTCTTTTTGAAGCCAGCCCGTGAACGGATTATTACGGTTTGCTTGATGAGTAAACAGTGCCAACTCTCGACGATAGGTGTCTTTCAACAGTTCCGGCGGTAATTCGATACAACGATAAGAATGATCAAGCAAATAGCGGCATTTCGACGATGTAATATAGATAAAGTCACTGTCCTTAACGATCTCCAGCATCAAGTTCATATTGTTGCTTCTGAGCGCAATGTGTTTATCTAAGTCATATTTTTTGATCAACATTTCCGTCTTGGACGGCTGAATGTAACCAGGGATCATATTGATACAGAGTGGGTATTTCAGAATGTCCTCAAGGGAATTACCTTGAATTGGGTGGTCAGCTCTTAACACCAACATGAACTTATCAAAGCCAACTGGGCGCTCGGTCAGGGTTTTATTGACCTCCATTGGAAGATAGCTCACTCCCCAACACATTCGGTTGGTCTCTAGAGATTGGACGCCGTTATCTAACCAAGGTGAACATTGAAACGTCACTTGCGGCGCTTCTTTGGTCAGCTTTTTAATTAACGGTACACCCACTGGAATCAACAATGGGGAAGGCAACATGATTTGAACCTCCCCTCTTAAATCTTCCAACCCCCACTCATCATTGGGTATATAAAGGTTATCTAGCTGCTCTAATAGCAGAGGCAACGTTTCGATAAGCTTCAAGCATTTTGGGGTAGGCTCAAGTCTTGCTTTATCTCTAACAAACAACTCGTCATCAAATTGTTCTCTGAGTTTACGAAGCATGACACTGATCGTCGGCTGACTTACGTTCAAGGCTTTGGCTGCACTCACCGTTTGACGAGTTTCATTAAGCACCAAAATGAGCCGCAGTAAGTTTAGGTCTTTGATCATGCCCTACTCCAAGTGATTTAGAAAAGTGGAAAGTACGCTGGCGAATACCCTTTTTTCATCGCTTCTACCATTGGCAATAATTTGGGTAATGCGTGACGAAAAAACATTTCATACCCTTGGCATAAATGATTCATCGGACTGCCATCTTCGGTTGTTGCTATTCTGTTTTTAGGACAACCACCTTGGCAGAGTTCAACAAAATCACAACGTCGACAAGTGCTGTTTAACTCATGATATTTGTTGGTGCCAAACGCTATTTGTTTTGGTGAGCTCGCCATAGTCGCAAGCTTATCACTGTTCATGGTGCCCAATTGATGATCTTGATACCCATAATGGTCACAACTGTAAACATTGCCGTCATGCTCAACCATTAATTGCTGCCCACAAGTCGCGCTGTGATGACACATTTGGCTTTGGTAACCCATCAACACCATTAAACAGTTTTCAAAAAACTGGATATACACTTTACCGACATCATTGTCGCTCCATGCATCAAACAAGTCGCAAAGAAATTGCCCCCATTGCTCGCCCTTTAATGACCAGTCGTGCCCTGTTCGCCTGTCCAACTCATGATCGATACAAGGCTGAAACTGCATGTAGCCACTGCCATTTTCAACCAAGAACTGATAGATCGTTTTACCGTGTTTGTAGGTTTTATTATTCACGACCGTTAACGTATTAAAATCAACATTGTGCTTCTTTAGGTAAGATATCCCACGCATTGTGCGTTCAAAAGACGACTCGCCATTTTTGTCGATCCGAGCTATGTCATTCAGAATATTGGGCCCATCGATACTGATACCCATCATAAAATTGTGTGTAGCAAAGAAGCTCGCCCAGCGATCGTTAATCATGGTTCCATTGGTCTGCATCGTATTCACGACGCGCTTTTTCGTCGCTTTGCTTGCCTGTGCTTTCATCGCTGCTTCATAGAAATCGAGCCCTCTTAACATAGGCTCGCCACCATGCCAGATAAAGTCCACTTGCTGATCTTTCATTGGCTGCGCGTCGATATGAGCACCGACAATTTGCTCCATCATGTCCAAAGACATTGACGATCTTTTATCGACATCTTGTCTATTGAGATAATAGCAGTAGCTACAGTCCAGGTTGCACTGAGCTCCTTCTGCTTTAATGAATAAGCTAAAAGGATAAGTAGATGTGTTCATATCGATTCCCGTACTTTTTTGCCAACATATCAACCGAAAATCAATCAAACAATAGCGTCTCACGCACCCTACCTGCACACGTCGTAGAGTCGCTTCACCACCATCAATCAATGTTAATTAAAACAACCACTTGAAGGGTTAAAAGAGACTATTAACATCCTTAATATCGGCTATTACACTCCTTAATCTCACTTGCTCATATGATAAATGCCTAATTCTGTTCCTACGATCTAAGGTGTTCCATGAGAAAGCTGCTCTATAAGAAAAGTGTACTGGCCAGTTTAGTGTGTTCTTTGTCCAGTATTATCGCGATGCCATCCCTTGCCCAACAATCTATTCATCCTGAAGAAGAGCTCGCTTACAATCTAGGTGTTCAAGCATTTATCTATGGTACAGGCCCATTAACCGTGGCAGCGGTTAGGCAAACGACCACATCTGTTGATGCGCCGATGGACAACGCCATGGCACCATTGAATGAGATGGGTAAAACACGCGTTCTATCCGGACCTCAGGATAGAATTGTACCGACCGTCAACAACGATACGCTCTACTCACAAGCTCACTACGATCTGGATTTATCAGGTCCAATGGTGATTGATATTCCTCGCACCGATAACCGCTATTACATTGTTCAGTTATTGGATGCTTACTCGGATTCGATTGAAGATCTGCACGTGAAGAATGTCGGCGACCAAGGATCCAAAGTACTTTTGGTTAACAAAGGATGGGCTGGTGAAGTGCCAGAGGGAATTGATCGCGTAGTAGAATCTCGCACACCTATGGTTTGGTTGATTCAACGAACGGGCGTGTTTGGCGAGCAAGATCTCAATGACGCACTGGTTACTCACGACAAATTCCTCAGCTACCCACTTGATCAACTCGGCGCAGAGCATGACATCGTAGAGCTCAAAGCTTCGACAGGTCGCATCCCACCCATGGCGAGGCCTGAAGGGTTAGAGTGGTATTCGCTAATTGACCGTGAGCTACGTAAAAACCCGATTCCAGAAGATGCTGCCATCGTTGATCAATTCCAACAAATTGGTATTGGAGGATTGACCCCCTTTAACCCGGAAGCGCTATCTTCAGCACAGAAAAAAGGGCTAATGCGCGCGATTGAGTCTTCACAACAGATCATTCAATACGCAGGTCGAAGCATCGGTGATGTCAATAATGGCTGGTCGATGATGTACGAGGGAGGCCGTTACGGAAATGATTATCTAAGCCGAGCGAGCATCAATATGCGTGCGGCTGGTTTGAATGTGCCAGAGCGAGCACTCTACCCAAATAGATACACGGACTCGAATGGCGAGCAGCTGTCGGGAGACAATCAATATCGAATGACCATGCCTGCCGATGCACCCGCTGACGCCTTTTGGTCATTGACTATGTACGATGCTGAAAACTTGTTCATGGTTGAGAACTTCATTCAACGCTACTCCATTTCAACCAATCGTAAGGATGAACTGAAATACGCAGAAGACGGCACCTTGCCAATATGCATTCAATACGCAAAACCAACCGATCCTACGTGTAACTGGCTGCCTGCACCTCAAGATGACTTCTATCTTCACATGCGTCTGTATGAGCCTACTCAAGCCGTTCTAGACAATGAATACCCACTGCCACAAGTTGAAAAACTCTAGCTTCAATTAAGTAGATCAAGTCAATTGCCGCGGCGTTCTTACTATTCGCTCGTGGCAATTCGTTCTATCCCTAAATACATGACTCATACACTGAAAATGAGGTTCTATTCTTGAAAACACCTTTCATCACACTGTCTCTTTTAGTAACAGCGATAGTCAGCTCTCTTGCTCACGCGGGAGGATTAAACCTATCTCAGATTGCGACTACCAAAAGCGTTGGCACAGCAGGCGCAGGAAACGTAACCGCGAACGATGCATCCGCAGTGATCACCAACGCTGCGGGGTTATCGGCCATTGAAGAAAGCGCTTGGATTCTCGGCGTTCAATACCTCGATGTTGAAACCACTTTTGTCCGTGACGATAACTCGGCTTCGACCACAGGAAGCAGCGCGGATGTTCTCCCTCACCTGTCTTACGCATCAAGGCTCAATGACCAATGGGTCGTTGGCGCAGCATTGCACGCAGCTGGCGGCACTGGCGTTAAATACTCACACGGCGTTGGCGCGCACCCTGCTTTATTGATCAAAGAAAATAGCATTTCAGCACTCAACTTAACGTCGTCATTGTCATATCAAGTTAGCGAACAACTGTCTCTTGGTGGTTCTTTGATATTGCAGCACGCAGCACTTGAAACTCAAGCATTGAATGGTCGAGAGCTTCAAGGAGATAGCCTCGACCTAGGGTTCGGCCTGAGTCTCAATCACCACATCAGTGACAACACACAATTGGGTGTCAGTTATCAGGGCCAATTTGATCACGACCTTTCCCTTGATAACGCCAACGCTTTTGGAATTAGCTCCGAACTGACATGGGTTCGAAGCTTAAACTTAGGGTTGAAGCATTCATTAAATGAAGACTTAAACCTTCTACTCAACTCCGACATCGAAACATGGCAAGATTATGATGACAAATACTCAACCACCTATTCTCTTGGGGTTGGTGTGGAATACACATATGAGGATTGGTTGCTGTACAGTGGATTGAGCGGTGACACGAGCCCTGTAAGCAGTCAAAACAGGGATGTGTTACTCCCGCTCGATAAACAGTGGCGTATCGGATTCGGCGCTGAGAAGAAGATATCCAATGACTTACATCTAGGGTTGAGTTACCAATACCAAGATTTAGGTCATGGTGAAATTAATGCTGACTCAGGACTATTTCAGCCTTCTGGCAGCTACTCGACCAACAGAGTTCACTTCATCACTTTATCTCTTCGCCATTAATGCGAACTTTTGATCGTTCCATTCCTAGTTTCTAGCTTCTAGCTTCTAGCTTCTAGCTTCTAGCAAAAAATGGAACGAGAAAAGGATTGGCTAAGACAGCAATCCTTTTGATTCCAGGAATATCATACCGCCAAACAGAAAGGCTCTAACACCCTTTACGCTTATGGCAATTGTCGTTATTGTGATTCTCTACGTCATCATCACAAGGACTGCCTGAGACTTATGAACAGCACGATTGAAACTATTCTGGGGCACCGCTCCATTCGTCAATATACAAATCAACCGATTGAAAAAGCACAACTTGATGTGATTATTCAAGCTGGTCTCGCGGCTTCATCATCCAGTTTACTGCAGGCTGTTTCTATCGTGAGAGTGACAGACACAGAGAAGCGCAAGTTGCTAGCTGAATACGCAGGCAATCAAGCTTACGTTGAGAACGCGGCAGAATTTTTGGTGTTCTGTATCGACTATCAACGCCATGCTCAGATTAACCCTGAAGTAAAAACCGACTTTACCGAGCTGACTCTGATTGGCGCGGTAGATTCTGGCATCATGGCGCAAAACTGCATGCTGGCAGCTGAATCTCTTGGCTTAGGTGGCGTGTACATTGGTGGCTTACGTAACAGAGCGCAACAAGTCGATGAGCTACTGGAACTGCCACAACACACGGCAGTGCTATTTGGTATGTGTTTAGGTCACCCTGCGCAGCAACCTGAGATAAAACCTCGCCTTCCTGCTCACGTAGTAATGCACGAAAACCAATACCAGCCGCTAAGCCTAGATGAAATTGCCAGCTACGATGATTCGATGCAAAGCTACTACGCAAGCCGTTCAAGCAATCAAAAGCAAAGCAGTTGGTCACAGCAGATAACTCAAAAGCTGTCTGGCGAATCTCGACCGCACATTTTGCCTTACTTAAACAGCAAGCAATTGACCAAGCGTTAAGCCGTTAAGCCGTTAAGCCGTTAAGCCGTTAAGCCGTTAAGCCGTTAAGCCGTTAAGAAATTGCAGCAAACCACAGTAAACAGCAGCACAAAAAATGTCAGCGTAAGATACGCTGACATTTTTGTTCATACGGTACTGATTTTGTTACAGGTATTTTTCAATCGGTAATAACTGTAGGAAGCCTGACTGCATTCGTTCCCACTTACCCGTTTCTGGTTCGCTGTCCCAGCTTTGTTCACCTGAATACCAATACACGTCTCCGTCTTCGAGTTCCAAGCGCCAGCTGTTGTCTTCATTCATCGCTTGCTCAATGGTTTCTGCTAGCGTGCCAGCAATGACTTTATTCTCGATGATTAGAACCGACTCAGTATTAAGATACGTTGAACGTAAGTTGAAGTTAAATGATCCAATACTCGCGATGCTTCGGTCAAATACGACTGATTTAGCGTGTAAGCCATAGGCAGTCTCTGGGGCGCATTTAGTCGCGTCTTTAGTCGATTCTTCACATAACTTAGATTCTGGTTTGAGTTCAAACAGATCAATACCATGCTCTAGCATATCGGAACGTCTTCCAGCGTAAGCAGAGTGGTTGCTCACAAGATCATTAGAGGCCATTGAATTGGTCAGAGCCTTTATTTCAACGCTGTTGTTACTCAGAGATTGCCACTCATCAAGTTGGCCATCATCAAACACTAGATAAGCCGACTCAAGCAAGATTTCTTTTTCAGATTTGCTCGCTAAATCCGCAAGTAACACGGCCGTAGCTTTAGGCAAGTTGGTATCATCTGAATCGATAGGTACTGGCGGATCGTAAACAAAGCGAGCATTTACCCAAGTCATTTGACTCAATGCACCTTTCAACAGCTGAGTGCTCGATTTACTGTCTACTGGTAACTTAGGGTAATTTTGATAATGCGGAACGACAATATTATCTATCTTTGAGAGATCAGGTTGTTCGTCATCACCTAACATATCGACAGGGTAAGACCAACGGCTATTCCAGTATTCGATAAAACTCGTTTGGATGGTCGTTACTACAGAGCCCATCACCAACACATCGCGATCTCGGAAATTGATTTCATCAGAGAGATCGAAGTATTCATCGCCAATGTTACGCCCGCCCACTACAGACAAAGTGCCATCTACGGTAAACGACTTGTTATGCATACGGCGATTTAAGCGAGAAAAATCACCCACAAAGCTCAGCCATTTACTGAAACCGCGGCGTGTCGGCGTTGGGTTGAAGATACGAATCTCTACGTTAGGATGCGCATCCAATGCCGACAGTAAACCTTCACGTTCATTGAGGTTAATGTCATCCAGCATCACTCGCACCTTAACACCACGCTCTGCAGCCGCTAACAAACGACTGGCTAAGTAACTGCCCGATACATCAGAATTCCAGATGTAGTATTGAATATCGATGGTGTGTTCAGCCGATTCAACAAGTGCCAATCGCTGAGCCAATGCATCCCAACCAGATTCTTGTAAACGGACAGCAGTGGTTGCTTGCTCTAATGTTTCAGGTTGATATTCACTGGCTAAAACCGATAGAGTGCTAGGTTCAGGAGAGGTTTGCGGTTCAGTTGGGTGGTCGATGCCTTCGGGTAATGAAGAACAGCCGCCCAAAATAGCGACTAAAACTAAGGTTAAACTGATGCGTTGGAGCACAGGCATGTGTCTGACTTCCTTTTCACGGTAACGTCTTTAGAAACTGTCCCGACAGCTTTGCGACTCACAAGCTATTCAGGTCTATTCATTGATTATTACTGCTAAAGCCTGAAATTTATAGGTAATTATCGAGTATAAATGAAACATCAGTGCTCCATCGTGAGCAGCACATCATTACACCACGCCCTGAAACCTTCACCTTTGTTCTGAAATTACCGCGATCTCAACTGTTCGATACCCAAACAGTACAAGCCTAAAGGCTTCCTCACCATCTCGATGGTAATCTCCGTTCTATCTAGATTACAGTTCAGTGCTAGCGCGTAGCCATGCAGATAGCCCACCAGCAAATGAAGGGCGTCTTCCGTTTGTTCGGCTGTTAAATTTAAGGGACTCAACACCGCTTCAAAGCGTTCACTAAACACCTCGACAGGCCCAAGAGACTTCATCGTCAACAGGGTTTCGAGCAACCCACGATAATCATTCAGTACCGACAGATAACTCACAGAGAGCCGAAAAGGGTATCTTGCCAGTCTTGACGGTTACATTGCAGACAAACAAGGTGGCTTAGATTGGCCTTATACCAAACCGGTATATGTCCTGAGTAACACCTGACGGAAGTACCTAAGGAACTGGAAAGTAAAGTGTTTTTAATGAAGGGTGAGCTAGCTCAGACCATTGAGGAACTGAACAACCAAGGCATGAACAATCTGTACATTGATGGTGGCATCACCATTCAAAACTTCATGAAAGAAGACCTGATTGATGAGCTGATCATCTCGACGATTCCTATCGTTCTTGGTGGTGGTTCTCCATTCTTTGGTAACTTAGTTCTCCTCTCGACTTTACACTGAAAGGCGTCACAACTTACCTGAATGAGGTTGTACAAACTCACAACTTACGTAAGCGTTAAACTATTGTTCATATAAAGAGTATGTAACGATCAACACCGAAAACATTGTTCACGCTGCATAACCTTTATAGTTCCTACCAAAACCTCCCCTAAAGTAGTACCCTTTATCGTCTCTCATTCTTAATAGTGTCTGGATCTTATGAAACTTTTAGTCGATCGCACGGGTGAACAATTTTTAGAAATTCTGAAAGAATCGGGAGACAATCTGACGGTTCAATTCATTAGTAATGAAGGCAATCGAAAGGGCAAACCGTTTCAAGATAGCTTGAGTGGCTTGTTCCTCACA
The DNA here is from genome assembly GCF_963898195.1 of Vibrio sp. L3-7. Lineage (NCBI taxonomy): Bacteria > Pseudomonadati > Pseudomonadota > Gammaproteobacteria > Vibrionales > Vibrionaceae > Vibrio > Vibrio sp. L3-7. The sequence continues at coordinate 52,963 of NZ_CAWQUW010000004.1, forward strand.
GGTTGGAAGCCTCGCACGACGTCAACCGCCATTGGTCTAGAACGCTTTAAACAAGGCAAGCTGCAAGATCCTAAAGTTAGCTTTGCGCTACACCAACTTTATCCGCTCGGCCGAGATGTGAAATTACCGTCTGGTGATATCGCCACAGTCGCAAGTTACGCCAATACTCATAGCGATGGCTACTACATGTTTGTGCGCCTAAACGACGAATTGAAACGCCTGAAGATGACTCCAGAATGGGAGTTATTACCTTCTGTTGTGAGATTAGCTTTACCTTATTACCCAGCCCCAAGAAGCCAGCAAGAACTCGACAACATTGATGACTTTGATGCTTGGGCGGGCGGGTTTTAATATTCGTCCACCTATGCCCTTTAGCCTATAAATCTCAAATTATTATCAAATAATTTTTGATAATAATTCCAATATAGAGCGGTTTATCGTTTGGAATATTCCTACTATTATTTACCCATCGACACAGACTACGGTTCAATAAACATAGACCCTTTCTTTAAGCTAAGAAGCCCTGTGACAAAGAGCAGCACCATTTCGGTGAACTCAATAATATAGGTAACGAACATGACCCAACTGACTATCATCGCAAACATCGTGGCTAATGAAGACAAAATCGAATTGGTTAAAGCAGAACTACTAAAGCTGATTGATATTACCCGTGCGGAAGAGGGTTGCATCAACTACGACCTTCACCAAGACAATGAAAATCCTGCGCATTTCACTTTCTATGAAAATTGGACGTCTCGCGAACTTTGGCAAACGCACATGGGTAATACTCACCTTGCTGAGTACATGGCTGCAACGGAAGGTAGTGTTGCGTCATTCACACTCAATGAGATGACGAAAATCGCTTAAGTGTGAATAAAAGATCACTGCCAGACACCTAAATATATCAAGCCCTACAGTCTTTACTGCGGGGCTTTTTAGTTACTTTTGTTTTACTGTTTTTCTTATACAATGACCTATTATATCCTCTGAAAATAAACTCTGAGCTCATCACTTTATGCTGATCACTGAAGATGATATTTACTATACATCGCATATCCTCGACTTCTTATCTGAAAACGAAGAAGCCTTATCCTTTCGTAAGCATACGATGAAGAAAGGCGATCCTATATTTCAACAAGGGCAAGAGATAAACGACATCATCTTCATTACTGGTGGCGCTATTTCTGTCGCTCGTAGCTCGCGTTACGGTCGTCGATATCAGTTAGGGACATTCAACCACAATGGTTTTCTCGGGCTTATGGAGTTGTTTTCTGGGAAACCCTGCTTCTACGCGGTGAAAGCAGAATCTGATTGTGAAGGGTTCATCATTAATGGGGCAATATTTGCCGAACTTATCTGTCAAACACCTATTCTAGCGGCGCACACTTTCAAGCATCTGACCTCCAAATGGTATTTATCGGTCGAGAGAATGTCGCGTAATATTCTCCACTCCATTACCTACTGTGTGATTGACGACTTGCTGCAGTTCCACAGCATGAATCCAGATAAAGATTACATAGTAAACAAAAGCTTAGAGTGTGAAAGATTAGGTACAAGCCTGCGTGTTTACAATCGAATTTTAAAGCAATTGAATGACAGCGGCGCGATTTCCGTTACACGAAAAAGCATTCGTATCATCAATCTAGAAAAACTCGAAGCGACTCGTTTGAAAGAGTCCGAAAAGCAATAACGCCACTCACACTCGTTTCAGCGCTTTCCACAAACAAAAACGGTGGCACATAGGCCACCGTTATTTCGACTATCGATAATAACTAGCTTGAACGAACTACGGGTTAGTTCCAAAGTTCATGTTTAATGATGTCCTCAGTGGTGAAGTTAGGGTAAGCCATATTCCACATGTTCAACCCCGAGTATTCATCACTGGAGTATTGAGCAAAAAACTCATCCAACGCTTTTGTCATCGTATCTTGAACCGCTTGACGTGGTGGTTCTGCGATATACGCCTCCCCCATTGGATTACTCAAATCATACCAATGGTCGATAGGCTCATTTTTCTTATTGTAGTAACGCACCAACTTCCAATGACCGTTAGTAATCATTCGTGCATTACCACGCTCTGAGAATTGGTACTGGCGCCAATCACGAACGCGCTCACCCTTCATCATAGGTAACAAAGACTTACCCGGGCCGTAGCTCGTATCATAGCCTTTACCATTGCTGGCGAGCTCCATGATGGTGGTATGCAGATCTAAGATATCAACAAATTCACCACGTACTTGCTTCTGACGCACCATGCCTTCAGGGCCTTTAATGATGAAAGGTACACGAATTGTCTCTTCATAGAAGTTGTATGGGAAACTGGCATTGATCTTACCGTATAGACCGTATTGTCCCATTAACAAGCCATGGTCAGAAACAAAGGCGATGACAGTATTGTCCATCAAACCGCGTCCTTCTAAGCCATCAATCAACTGGCCGACTTGCTCGTCCAATAGAGTCACCGCCGCCAAATATTGCGCGAGTTTCTCTTCATGATCAGATGGCACTAAAGTATAAGCACTCATGTGTTCGAGTACTGAGTTACCACCATAAGAGACCACTTTATGTGCGATATCACGGTATTTCTCTACCAAACGCTCTGGTAGACCTTCAAAAGGGAAATGCGGCTCAACATAGTTAAGGCTAACAAAGAAAGGTTTTTCGCTTGGCTCATCAATGAATTTGATCGTCTCTTTGGTTAAGAACTGCGCTTGAATACCTGTGTGTTCTTCATTCTCGCCATCTCGCGAAAACAACACGGTTCCTGAATGTAGGTATTGGTTTTTCCAACCCGCCTCTAACGCGTCGTAACTTAACCAACGGTCAAAGCCACGAATCGGCTCTTTGCTGTCAGTTGTGGCATGCCACTTACCAATTAAAGCAGTACGGTAGCCTTCATCTTGCAAGCGCTCAGACAACAATTTTTCGCCATCCAGCCAATCAGCATCGTACTTAGGATCTTCCGCTAAGAAGTCATAAACACCATGCTGAGAAGGCATTTTACCGGTATGAAAAGAAGCGCGAGCAGCGGAACTTACCGGTGCTGGTGTCATACCATTTTCGAAGCGAACACCAGTCTCAGAAAGGTATTCTAGATTCGGGGTTTCAACATATTGGTTGTGATGGCTTGTGGCCCAATCACCAAGATCGTCGGCCATAATGACCACAATATTCGGTTGTTGGGGTTGTTTGACTTCTTCAGCGATAACACTGCCCGAGCAGGTCATTGCCGCGAGAGTAAACGCTTTTGAAACCGCACTAAGCGGAAATTTTTTCATGTTCGACTCCATGAATATTCAGGGGATGAGTTATTGGGATTCTTTGTTTTGGATGATTTGCATGATGGCAGCAGGAGGATGCCCGGCTTGATAGAGTTTCTTCATAAGATCAATGTAAGGCGCTGAATACGAGAAAAACGTTTTATAGCCATGGCAAAGGTGGTTTTGATTTGGCTTACCCGAAGAGGAGAAAGAAAAACGATGTTTAGGGCAGCCGCCATTGCACACTGCACGATATTCACAACGCAGACAATCTTGAGAAAGCGAATGCTTTTTATCTTGACCAAATTCTTGGTTCGCGCGGCTTTCGTTTATCTCTTTGATGGTAGTGGTATGGATATTCCCAAGCTTAAATTCTGGAAAGACATAATGGTCACAAGCGTAAATATCGCCGTTGTTTTCCATCGCAAAGGCACTGCCACACGTTTCGGAAAACACACACAATTGCGCTGGCTGGCCACATGTCATTGCGAAGGTATTCTCAAACAACTGTACCCACACCTTTCCGACATCTTGGCGTACCCACTCTCTAAAAATTGCGGCCATAAACAAGCCGTAATGTTCTGAACCCACACTCCAATCACACAGAGATACCGCTTCCGACCGCCCAGGATGTAACAGTGTTAAGCCATCTTCTGTTTGCTGCTGTGCTTCGCGTTCAACAAGTGGAATAAACTGCATGTGCTCACTTCCGATTCCTTTAAGGTAGTGATACACCTCTAATGGGGATTTGGCGTTCACATCACTGATAACGGTTAGTGTATTAAACTCAACACCAAAGGATTTGAGCAAATCGATCGCAGCTTCGACTTTGTGATGGGTGGGTTTTCCTGAGCGTGTTTTACGGTAGGCATCATGCAGATGTTGTGGGCCATCAATCGAGATGCCAATTAAGAATTGGTGGGCTTTGAAGAACTGACACCACGATTCATCAAGTAATAAACCATTGGTTTGCAGAGTATTGGTGATGGTTTTACCTAGGCCGAATTTGGCTTGCAGAGCGACGGCTTTTTCAAAAAAGGCCAACCCAAGCAACGTAGGTTCGCCGCCTTGCCAAGCAAAGGTCACTTCATTGGAGGATTGCGCTTCAATATGTTGGATAACATAACGCTCTAGCGTCGCGTCATTCATCTTCCAAGAAGTCGATGAACTGGCAGATTCGGGGTAGAGTTTTTCTTTTTCAAGATAGAAACAGTAGCTGCAATCAATGTTGCATTTAGAACCCGAAGGCTTTGCCATAACATGACAGCCTTGAGGTGAAAAAGTATCAATACCCATCTGCGATTACCTACTCAATTTCGATATGCGCATGCTAAGAATTGATAAGATTCATCAATAGGACAAATGTCCGAAAGCAGTGGTTTTAATTAGCGAAAACCCGTAAACGCTACTGAGATCACATCCTCCTATCGAACCTCAATACAACAATATGTTCACTCTACACATTGATACGAATCCCCGATATCAAACGATTCAAATAACGGTCTGCTCGTGAACTGTTAAAGAGTGTTTAATTCTTACCTACAAGCTCAAACGGGGCTGAATAAAATCGAGAAACGCCGAGATACGCTTGGATACCGATGACGACTTATAGAACACCGCATTCACCAATTCTCTGTCTGTATGATTCAATTTCACGTGTTCCAATACAGGGATCAATCGACCTTCAGAGATATCTTGCTGCACCATAAAGCCCGACAAACACGCAATGCCATTTCCTGCCAACACTAACTGTCTGACGGTTTCACCACTGCTGGCTTTGACGTTGGGCTCAATATAATGGTGATTGGGCAACGGCCATTGATTCAGTACCTTATTATCCGAAAAACCGACCGTAAGGTGACTACTGAGATCGTCTGCCTTCTTTGGAATACCACGCTTTGCCAAATATTCCGGTGAAGCGACCATATACAACAAACTCTTACCCAATGGTCGTGCATGGAGTGTTGAATCGGCCAACTTACCAATCCGTATCGCGACATCGGTGCGCTTTTCTAACAGATCAACAAAGCCTTCGTTTGAGGTTAGCTCGATATCTGGATAAGCTTCATTAAATGATTGAACCAAAGGCACCAACTGATGAAATACGAATGGGCTGGCAGCATCGACCCGTAATCGGCCTTTTGGCAGTTCTCCGCGCGATACGATTTCCTCTTCTGCACTCTGGATCATCTGCAAACCGAGCCGCACTGAATCCACAAACTGTCGTCCTTCTTCGGTTAGCTCAACACGCCTTGTGGTTCGATTAAAGATCGACACACCCAATTGTGATTCAACCTTACTAACTGAGCGAGATACCTTCGCCACCTGCACATCCAACGCCTCTGCCGCCGCTGAAAATCCACCTGCATCAACTACGGTCAACACCATTTCCAAATCATCTGATCGCGTTAGCATAAAGATCCTTATCTATTCTCATCGCGGCTGAAGTTACTAGAGTGCTTAGTTACTAGAGTACTTAGCTAACTGACGTTTATTCGTTAAACATTTAGCGGATCAAGCAACGCACAACCTACCGTTTACCTACCCAATTATTATTGCAGATAACACAAAAGTTATTTGTTAATAGTGGCATTTTTCACAAATATATTTTGCTAGATAATCCTCGCCATCAAACGAAGCGCTCTTATTGCGGCTACAAGCGGCCCCATTTTATCGCGCTCAATACCTAACACTGAATAGTAAGAGAGATGATTATGCCTTTAGCATTACTCGCATTGACGCTCAGCGCCTTTGCCATAGGAACCACAGAATTTGTTATCGTAGGTTTGATTCCTACGATGGCGGCCGACCTGAATGTATCACTGCCATCAGCAGGCCTATTAGTGAGTTTATACGCGCTTGGTGTTGCCATTGGCGCACCAGTATTAACGGCGTTAACCGGAAAATGGAACCGTAAGTTAGTACTGCTAAGCGTGATGGCCTTGTTTGTTGTCGGTAATTTATTAGCGTGGCAGGCTCCAGGCTATAACACGCTGATCGCCGCACGAATTTTGACTGGCCTCGCCCATGGTGTGTTTTTCTCGATTGGTTCAACCATCGCTACTGGGCTGGTCTCAAAAGACAAAGCAGCGAGCGCAATCGCGATCATGTTTACGGGTTTAACTGTTGCATTGGTAACGGGTGTGCCGTTGGGTACTTACATCGGCCAAACATTTGGTTGGCAAGCTACTTTCTTGATCGTTGCTCTGCTTGGCCTTATTGCTCTTATCGGCAGCGCTCTCTTGGTTCCAAATAATCTTAAACAACCACCAGCCGCTAAGATTTCAACACAATTAAAAGTTCTAACTCAGCCACGCTTACTGTTAGTTTACGCTATCACAGCGCTCGGTTATGGCGGCACATTCACAGCCTTTACGTTCCTTGCTCCAATACTGGAAAACGTATCAGGGTTTGATTCAAGCTCAATCAGTCTCATCATGTTGGTTTACGGTGTATCAGTGGCGATAGGTAACATCTGGGGCGGCAAGATGGCCGACAAAATGGGCCCAATCAAAGCGCTCACCGTTATCTTCTCTGGTTTAGCCGCAGTATTGGTAGTGTTCAACTTTACGGCAGTCAACCCATACGCATCAGTTGCTACCATTTTGGTTTGGGGAGCCTTTGCATTCGGCAACGTTCCAGGGCTACAAGTGTATGTAGTGAAACTGGCAGAGAAATACACACCGGACGCAGTCGATGTGGCATCAGGGCTCAACATTGCAGCTTTCAACGTGGGTATTGCATTAGGCTCATGGGGTGGTGGTTTGATTGTCGCGAAATCTGGATTAATGAACACCCCTTGGGTAGGTGCTGTGATTGTCTTAATCGCTCTTGTTTTAACTCGACTCAGTGGTGCTCTGGATAAAAAAGACCAAGAAGCACGCGCCTTTGTCTAAAGCATTTGAATAGCGGATATAAAATAAAAGTGGCGAATAGGGTTTCTATTCGCCACTTTTTTATCTGATTAGTGAGGGACATTCACAGATGACTTAATCACTAATACCTGATATAAGCCAATCAACATTGCTCCAATAAGAAATAAAACACATAATACTAAAGTATAAGTTTAATTATAAATTAAATTTACACTTTTAGTTATTTTGATTCAGATCAATATTAATTTTAATTTTTAACATTTCAAAAAAGTAACACCACGTTTATTAACTTTTCACCCATTTGGGTGATGATAAATATGTCACTTGATGACTAATATCTATTCAACACACTCATAAATATAACACGATACTTGAGCTATCCATTGACTGTAAATTTAAGGGATTAGAAATGCAGATATCAGAAAATAATATTCCGCTAGATAATGGATTCCATAAGTCCCCTTCAGAGTTTGAAGAAGAAATAAGAGGAGGCCTCATAGAAATTGGGGTTGAACATGTCACTTTAGTTATCATGTCAAAAAACAAAGACCTTATATTCAAATATATTCAAGGTCTTAGTAGTAGAATTTCGATATCTAAGCGAGTAACAGAGAAACTGGAATCTTACCTATCTTCACTCTCAAAAGATAAAAAAGGTCAGTTATGTCATAGCTTAGACACAACTATCGAAAATCGAATTTTTGATCACGAAGAGCTTTCGATAGTTAAAAGTGGCCTAAATAACTACTCAATCTTTGATGAACTTTCTTACGACTATGAAATTTTCATTATTTTTCATAGCGTCAATACACTCAAACAAGACGACATTCGTCAGCTTGAACTTATCTGTGATATCACGATCGCTTGGGCAAATTCTTGGATAGCCCATCATACTATGTTATTGCATTGGAACCGCTACTCTGAGCCTAAAACTAACCACTTAGCGCCCACTCTTACAAAATCAGAAACTGATGTTTTAGACCTAATAATCAGAGGGTTAACGGGTTCAGAAGTCGCACAAATACGCAGTGTATCTAAAGAAACAGTAAGAACTCAGATTAAAAGTATTCTTCACAAAACTCAATGCAAAAACCAAAATCAACTGATATCACGCTTTGGTCAAGGTCAATGGCTAATGACTCAAACAACACGCTCAACTTACACGTAACTCCGTCGAAAAAGCAATAAGGTAAGGTACTTATGTCACACCACCTTCCATCTCCATATATATGTTTAATGACTAGAGATGCTGTTTTATCTCGGGTCATACGAGACATTTTGAAATTTGTATTCCCATTGAATCAAATTCAAGTTCTCGAGTCGTTTTCCGAACTTGATATCAATTATCGAGGCATCGTCATTTACGATAGACAAACCATACCCATGCCAAATAAGTGTGGTTTACCCATCGTAAACAGGCAGGATAAGTGGATTGCAATCAATACCACAAACTCCAGTTGTTATGATTATTTGCAACTTGGATTTTTTGGCCAAATCGAAACCAATCATTTTGAATTCTTACCTAAGGCAATTAAATCTATTCAAGATGGTGAACTATGGTTTCCTCGCCATGTTATGGAGAGTTTTATTATTGACTTATGCATTAGCGATACAACAAAAACACCAATATCTATAACAGAAAAAGTTACAGCGAAATTTTCATTAACTAAAAAGGAAAGACGTGTTTTTGAGTTAATGTTGCAAGGATTTTCGAACATTCAAATAGCAAGAGACACAAATGTAAGCATAAATACCGTAAAGACTCATGCTTACAATGTAATGTCTAAGTTGGATGTTCATTCTAGACATGAGTTATTTGCAAAGGCTCATGAGTTAACCGTTTAAAATTAGCACTCTTTTCATACCTATTTATTAGATATATCACCCACCGTTGCGAGGCATATATCGTAGTTACAAATTATCATCTATTTGTTGTCAAAAATAACACAGGTAATGAGGGAATAATTATGAAAAAGTTAATGATAGCAGTAGCGGTAGCAGGGGTGATGTTTAGCGTAAATAGCTTTGCACACAATCATGGAACAGCTCCAGTTGGAGCGAAAGTAATCACATTTCAAAACCTTAATGACAATATGTTTGCGAATGCTGGTGCTTCTGATGGTGCACATATTCGTATGGAAGGCACAGTTCCACAACGTTGTATTTTAGATCTGCAAGGTCAACGTCAAGGCAAGGGTAAACCTGGCAATGGCGATATTACTTTAACCAATATGCTTGATGATGCCAAAAACACACTCAGCATCGGTAATAAAAAGCCGGTTGCCAAGCTACGCGCATGGTGTAACTACGGCAACTCAATGGAAATCGATATGACAGCGACACCTTTTAAAATGATCACTCGTTATGGCTTAGCTCTAGGAAAAGAGCGTATCGACTACACATTGGCAGCTAATGATAAATCAGTGTTTGACACTCGTAATGCATCCAATAGTCCATTTGGTTATACCGAAGGTAGCTTCAAAGTAAATTGGTCAGGGGAGCATCAGCAAGAAAAAATTGCTGAAGTACCTCTTTCAATCACGACAGCCGGTGCTGCGCTAGCGAGAGCTGGTAATTACCGTTCAACCGTTTACGTGAAACTGCAAGCTCAAGCATGTCATCGAGGTTCTTGTAACTAACACTAAAATCAGAGCCCACCTCACGTGGGCTCACTTTCCCAAGGAAGGGCTTTATGAAAACAATTATTTTAATTATTAGCCTATTACTGCATCACGTAACAGCCTTCTGCTATGAAATAACGCCTATGTACCAAGAGATGGAAGAGTTTGGCAGAAAAGCGCTCACAAGCTATACCATTAACAATACTCAGGATCGCTCTCTTCCTGTTGAAGTCGTGGTATATGACGTGAACTATGACGAAACAGGAGAAGTGCTCACGCTCAATGAAGATAGCTTTCTGATTCTACCCCCTCAAATTATGGTTAACCCCTTAAGTTCACAAAAAATTCGAGTTCGATATATCCCAAGTGACGCTCTCACAACCACAAAATTGTATCGAATTGAATTCAACGAATTAGAAGTGAAAGGCCAAGAAGACAAAGAAAGTAAGATAAAAACACTATTAAGTTTTTCAACCTTAGCTTTTGTCTCTCCGAATACCATAGAACCCACAATGACAACATCTATTGATAACGACAAAGTCGTTGTAGAAAACACAAGTCTAGTGGTGGTTAACTTACTTCAATCAATATTCGAGCTTCAAACCAGTGAAGGAACAAAAGATCTTCCTTGGAATGAAATTGAAACCAGAACCAGTGGTTATCTGATGCCTGGTGCAACCGCTCACTATCCAATTCCAGATGACATCGGCAACGTGACAGCCATTTCTATAAAACAAAAAAAATAGAGCAAAATTAAGCATTTATGCACTTGTAATTATGGGAGGGGAACATGATCCGATCTTACGCAGCCCTCCTGTGCATCTCTTTGTGTCTATTTGCCATCCCCAGTGTCCACGCGGCTGATTGGTTGTTTCCATTTCCAATCAACTATCTCGATTCCATGGTCGGTGAGGTTGATGCCTTTTCTGATGGAAAAACCGTATCCAAAGTACATACCGTTCAACTGCACACTCTTATTGGTTCAGCTTTAACGTCTGAAATATCCAACAAGTTATCGCTATACAAAGAGACATTTATTCCTGTTGAAACACTTAAAGAGTGGGGAGTTCTACTCACTTTCTCTTCGTCAGAAATGGAGATCACTCTGTCTTTTATCCAAGACGTTAGAAAAGAGCAAGCTCTAACATTCAATACTCCTTATTCTCCTCCTATTTATTCAAAGTCAGCATTTTTTACGAATATTAATAACTTAAATTTTGGCGTTTCTGACACAAGAGGAGTGGAAACTCAGAGTGACGAACAATCATGGAATATAGAATGGAATTCAACGGGGAATTTTGCAGGTGCTCGTGGCGTTAACTATAAGTTCTCCGGCTATTTTGATGGCGGAACGGATGAAGAGCAAAACTTCTATCGCGGTGATATTTCTGCGTTTATCGACCGTGCGGATGTCCCGTATCGATTAACTTTTGGTGACCAAGTCAACACCACTTCAGGCCACCTACCAAGCCAACAATTCGGTGGTTTTGGGTTTGAGCGGAATTACTCAGCATTACAACCTAACCGAAGCATCCAGGTCGGCGGTACTCAAGCGCTCATTTTAGAAGAGTCCGCTGATATTGATCTCTATATCAACGGTTCATACATCACTGAGTTTCGCTTGCCTCCAGGTCGCTATAGATTAGATGATCTCCCCCTATCTTCAGGCAGCAACGATGTTCGCTTGGAAATTGAATACCAGTCTGGTCGAACGGACTCAATCCTATACAGTGTGTTCTACAATTCAAAACTCTTAAAAGAAGGTATCTCTGATTTTGGTGTGTATTTTGGCGCCCCTTCTGAAATAGAAGACAGTCGTTACGAATACGATACAGGCAGCCTAATTTCCACGGCCTACTATGACTACGGCTTAACCGACTATTTAACGCTTGGTTTGAATGGGTTCTACCACAAAGACGGATTGATATTAGGTGGTCTATCTACCTTTGGCACTCCATTAGGTAATATCGGCTTTCGACTCTCAGGCAGTCAATCCAGTGAATATGATGAAACAGGTTATATTGCGAGTCTAGATTACGCGGCATCTCTTTGGGACCAAAATAACTATAGCGCCCCTAACTTACGTATAGCTCTCGAATCCTATGATTCCTTTTCCTATCAACCTTGGACGGAAGAAGGCTCTACCGGTCACTCTGCAGCCGTCAGTTACACCTTTGGCATTACCGATAATATTTATTTATCCCTTTCATACAACCTCGATAAAGAGAGTGGTTATGACACTGAGTGGAGCGCAGAAGCTTCAACATCTTGGTCTTACTCTAACGTAATTATTGGCCTAGGCGTCACCCACGAAGAAGACCCGAATGAAGGTACCTCTAATACCGAAGGGGTCATTTCCGTTGATTGGACTTGGAGTTCCGATGATGGTCAATACTTTGCGGATCTCGGGTATGCAAGTGACACCGAAGTATTACGGGCCAACTTCAGTAAACCAAGTAAGAACCAAGTTGGAAAATATGGCTATGCATTATCTGCAGACGTGGAATCTGACCAAGGCCAATACCAACTGCGTGGAGACTATGTCAGCAACCGAGTCCGCTACGACGGTGATATCACCTACTACAACGCAACAGAATCTGAAGACAGTGTCGTCACCTCTTTTAGACCAAGCACAGCCTTCACCATTAGCGATCGCACTTTATCTTGGTCTCGCCCGATATACGGTGCGGCAGCGGTAGTGCAAGTTCATGACACCTTGGAGTCTGAAGTACTGATCAACAGTGATGACGATGACAACGCAGAAGCCATCTCTTCAAATGGACTCAATAATGCAATAAGTCTCTCTACTGCTCATACATCCCAAAGCTTCACTGTGTATGCGCCCGATGCTCCGATTGGCTACGACATTGGTAACTACTTCTACAACGTAACCCCAGGAGCCTACACCAGCCACATTTTCACCGTAGGATCAGACGCATCCAAAACCGTTATAGGCAGATTGAGCTTGGGCGATGGAAAGCCCCTTTCACTGACTCAAGGTTACCTCGTCAGCAGTACGGGGGATTCAACTCCATTTTTCACCAATAAAGGTGGACGGTTTGTTGTGGAAGGTATTCGTAGTGGTGACTACAAGATTCAAACCATGGACTCAGATATTACGGGACAAATACACATCCCAGAATCAGAGGACAACTTAATTCGTCTTCCCGAGATTCAACTCACACAAGGAGCGAACAATGAATAGAAAACCCTTAATGATGACTACGCTAGGGATACTAGCGTCGTGTCTAATTATATTACCTTCACTAGCGCTCGCCGAAAACTGCGCTGGGATCTGGAATATCACTCAACTGAGCAATACACCGATTGAATTTGATAAATCAGGTTATGCCAGTATCCGATTTGAATTGAAGAAACTTCGTTCTAAAGATGGTCAATGCGCGTTGAAATCCGTGCGTTTAAAAGTTCTCAACAACTCAAAAGCCTCGAATATTCACTTTATTAATCAAAATCAAACCATGCTTTCTTATGACCCTAAAGAGCGTGAATACTTACTTAATTCACAGCAAAGCCGCCCAGTCCGCTTTTCTTTGGTCGATCCCACCGCAAAAATCAACTTTGCGGCTAAATATACAGTGCCATTTCTCGTCAAGTTACAGTTTGAAAACAACCAAGTATCAACAGTATCTACGAACGCAAATTACAAGGTTAAATCATTCGTCACTTTAGATTGGTCTGGTCGAGGCAACAGTTTCCATCAGACGGCATCGGGATACCGCTGGGCTTTAGGTGCTCTATCAAACAACAAACGCTATCAAACCGATTTTGTGATCAGCTCAAATTCACGCACTGAACTATGGGTAAAACCAAAGTATCGAAAGCTGGTTAACGCTCAACATCCTGAATCGGCCATTGAATACAAACTCACCATTGACGGAATTGAAATCTCCCCTTCGCATCAAATGATTCCGATAAAGCGCTACTCAAGAGGAAAGCACAATATCCCTTTTGATTTAACCATCACAGGAAACACAAATTTATCGCGGGCTGGACACTACAGAGAAGAGCTACAAGTGCAAGTTAAAGCGATAAACCCCATTTTTTGAATGGGCGAATGAATACTAACGGACTTCGAGTTTTTCGAGCCAAGGTTAAACGATATGAATGTATTGAAACTCATCATAAAACAACGGCACTGGGTGATAGCCTGTGCCACCTTATGCATCTTATGTTTACACATTGGCGACATTAGGAAGTTGACAGGTTTTGTTGAAAAAGACCAACGACACAGAACTCAACTCATTCAGTTTCTTGTCCAAAATAACGTATCCCGGACGCTAGAAATATTAGGGGCGACACTGTCGTCTTCAAACAGCTACATCGACATTAATCACTTGAAAGGAGCACTTCATACATCATCATCTCCTTTCTATGAAAGTGATTACCAAACCGTCGCGCATCGCTTTGGTTTAAGCCCAGACTCATCTTTGTTCACCGATGCCATCAACCATAAACATACACTTTGGGCTTTAGACTATGACCGCATTGAGCCGCGAGTACATTTGATCGCAGGTAATATACAAGCACCCAACTATGTTGAAACCCGTTTTGATCTAGTGCCGTATTTCCCTCGACTTAATTTTGGGTCAAATACCATTTTGATGATTGAAAATGAACAGCAAGAGTTCTTCATGCCTTCTGGAGAACCCGCTAATGTCACTTTCGCCAACGGCCAAAATAACTCAAATAGCTCAAATAGCTCAAATAGAGTCCATCCATTAGAAACTGAGTCAACATTACATTTTACGGAAGCGTTCCTTTGGAACTTGCCGTTCTTTAAGCTCAATTTAGACGAGAGTCGGTACTTTCATTTGATTACCGTTCCTCTACCTCAGCTAAACGCGAAATTACTGGTGTTCGACAACATGACCACCTCCGTCGTTGAGATAATAGGAGCACTAAAAAATCTCATTGAAATCATTCTGTTGTTAGGGGTTGTTTACTTATTGATGCAGGCGTTTTCTCACTATCAGGACAGAACGGCAAAAGCTCTCGAGTCAGACACTCTCACAGGGCTTAAAAACAGACTTCACCTTGAAACTGCAAGCTCACGAATCGCACAAGAGCAACAACAGGAACAGCCTCGCTGTGTCGGTGTAATCGCCATAGACCTCGACCATTTTAAGATGATTAATGATAAATATGGTCACCACATAGGTGACTGCGTCTTGGTTCGAGTCAGTGAAATCTTATTAGAGAGTGTCAGAAGAGATGATGAATGTTATCGCATCGGGGGCGATGAGTTTATTGTCATAATTAAGACGGAAAAACAGTCCGACATTGTAAAACTCGCCGACCGTATTCGCACAAAAATATCGAGCGATCAACAGCTACACAATAAAGTCAGTGGGGGGATTTCTGCATCACTAGGGCTTGTCGATTTATCAACGGGTCAATCAATTGAAGAAGCCCTCATCTCCGCAGATGAACTTTTATACCAAGCTAAACATCGAGGGAGAAATCTAGTACAAAGCTCCATCTAACCCTCAATTTGGTGCAACGAATCACGATATAAAATCAAATAGATTCATTCATGATAAATGAAGATTAAAGAAAGCTTATAAAGTCTCATTATATCTATATTTGTAATGATTTTTAGCACAACAATCGGTATAAATTAAACTATCAATATGCCGACGACATGATGAACAATGAAATATTCAGACTTTAACCTTATCCCAACTTTCGTTGCCATTATGGAAGAGCGCAGTTTTAGCGGTGCGGCAAAAAGACTCGGGGTTAGCCAATCAGCCATAAGCCAAAGTGCAACTCGACTTAAGACCTTATTTGATGACCCTTTATTTCTGCGTGAAAGTCATGGCATTACCCCAACTAAGTTAGCACTCAGCATCTATCCCACGTTAGCCACTGCAATAGAAGAGATCAAACTCACGACACCATATTATCGTGCCTTTGACCCAGAAAGTTGTGACCGAGAATTTGTCGTATCGGCTTTAAGCGTATTCGGTTTAAGCATCTTACCTGTAGCATCAAAGATTATTGGTCAAGTTGCACCATTGGCAAGTGTCAAAGCTGAAGCTCATGTACATCAATCAGATACAACAAACATGTTGAGACACAAATTCGATATAACTTTGGATGTAAATTATGGGCAATACCCGCAACTATGTTCAGAAGTGATCATGAAAAACCAGCTCAATGTGATTTGCAGAGAAGATCACCCTCGCTTAACTGGGCCAAGTATATCGGCAACAGAGTTTCTGAATGAAAGGCATGTGACACACACAGTGCCGGGTCAGCAGAAAAGTTATTTATTGGACAAAGGGCTTAAAGCAGAGGAGTTGTTAAGACAACGAGATATTGCCTGGCACTCAAACAGCATCACGGAAATGCTGCCGATCATTGAGCAAAATGACTATGTAGGTATATTTCCAAACATACTGTTGGAAAAACACTTTAGTCATTTCAATCTGAAGACATTAAAATGCGATTTCTTACCGGACTGGTTGAGTATTTCAATGTTCTGGCACGCATCAAGAAACAATGACCCCAGCCATCAATGGCTTAGAAGTGTTTTTTCTGAAACATCCAAACAGTTGTCATTGAAATACTCTTAACGTTAGATTCAGAATTATTGAATCATGACTAAAAACGTCAACAAGCTTAGGTATTATCGATCGCTTTCAGCACTTTGCATGGATTACCCACCGCAACCACATTGGCTGGAATGTCTTTAGTCACCACACTTCCGGCGCCAATCACACTGTTTTCACCGATCGTAACACCGGGGCAAATAATCACACCGCCACCAAGCCAAACATTGTCGCCAACGTTAATCGGCGTGCCAAATTCGACGCCTTCTTCAACACGCCCTTTCACATCTAATGGGTGACCCGCTGTTAGAATCTGTACATTGGGCCCGAGCAACACATTGTCGCCAATGGTCACTTCTGCTACATCCAGGATCACGCAATTGAAGTTAGCGTAAAAGTTCTTACCCAGCTTGATGTTTGAACCGTAATCACAACGGAACGGCGGTTCTAAGTGCGCGTTTTCGCAGCCGGGAATTAATTCTTGAGTAGCCGCTTTCCATTCAGGTGTGTCAGGAATACTGTTATTAAGTTTTTGAAGGGCCTTACGACATTCGATACGCGCCGAATACAGCTCTTCATCCCAAGCCTGATAAGGTTCGCCTGCTAGCATTTTTTGTTTTTCTGTTCTCACGTTACTTACCTGTTTTCACATAACTTAGCTATTTTCACATAACTTAACTAATGGTGGTCAATTCATACACCAAAAAACGCAATATCGCATATCTAGAACGGTCACAATAAGTTCGGTTTCTAACGGATTTCGAAGATGCGTAGCCAATCACGATTTGTAGGTAAAATATGAAACTCACTCACAGTTAATTGAGCCTAGACACGCTGAGCAACTGAGTCGCGAACCACTAAACTTCCAGTCGTACTCAAAGCTTTGGCTTGCTCAGTTTCACCGACAATTTGCAGGATCGCCTTTTGAGTCATTTGCTCCAATGGCACACTCACAGACGTGAGGCTTGGCGTTAAAAACGCACCCACTTTGCTGTTATCAAAGCCGACAATAGAAACATCTTGAGGCAATGAGTACCCAAGTTCAGTTAACGCCTTAATCGCACCAATCGCCATGTCATCATTTTCCGACAAGATAGCGGTGAATGTTGCTTTGCTTTTTACCAGAGCCTGAGCCGCGTGATAACCGCTCTCCATCGTCCAATCACCTTGAACAACTTTGGCCTCATCCAATGCAATACCCTGTTTAGTTAGCACATCTTGATAGGCTTGGTAACGCAGCTCATCGGTCGAAGAGCCAGCTTTACCACGAATCACTGCAATGTCTGTATGGCATTGCTCGATGATGTGTTCAACCATCAAACAAGCGCTCTGATAATGGTCGGTGGTAATGGCATGATTAGGCTTCGACGGCATTTCTCGGTTGAGTACCAGAATCGGTGTGTCAGTGCTTTCGATGACCTTTGCAATCTCGCTTTCGGTTAAGCATTGCGGATAGATGATGATGCCCGCGCACTTCATATCCAGCAGGAAGTTGATCGCCTTTACTTCGTCTTCAGCACTGTGTTTGCCATCGGTGATCACCAATTGGTGATTCGACTTTTCGCTATAAGAAGCCGCGTGATACATCAAGGAAGAAAAGTAAGGGCCATTGAACAACTCATTAGTGATTACAAAGCCGATGAAATTGGTCTTCTTGGTCGCCAATTGCTGGGCCAACAAGTTCGGTCGATAACCTGTTTCTTGAATCGCATCGAATACCTTTTTCACCACATCTGGGCGCACGATGTTCTTGCCATTTAAGACACGAGAAACAGTCGATTTAGATACACCTGCGCGGTTTGCGACGTCAAGCATGGTTACCATTCGCTTCTTTTCCTTTATAAAAAATTAGCCGACATAGGCCGACTAATTCATTGCAAAATGACAGTTCACAGTTCACATAACTGCGCTGGGAAATGCATTCTAAATAGTGGCACCGTTAGATGCAATCACGCCTTTATACCACTCGAACGACTTCTTGCGCTTGCGCTCTAGTGAGCCAGATTGATCGTTGTGCTTATCTACGTAAATGAATCCGTAGCGTTTTTTCATCTCACCGGTGGTGAACGACACTAAGTCGATACAGCCCCAAGGGGTATAACCCATCAAGTCAACACCATCAATCGCAACGGATTTTTTCATCTCTTTGATGTGGTCGCCAAGGTAAGCGATGCGGTAGTCGTCATTAATGCTGCCATCTTCTTCTATGGTGTCGACAGCACCGAAGCCATTCTCGACGATGAACAATGGCACTTCATAGCGCTCATAAAGAGATGCTAAACAGAAACGCAAACCCGTTGGATCAATTGGCCAGCCCCAATCGCTAGACTGGATGAACGGGTTATCGACCGAGTTCTCATGACCGCCGTCCATCGCTTCTTCAGTCGATTGATGAGAAGAAGAATCCAAGGTATTAGACATGTAGTAGCTAAAGCCAAGGTAATCCGCTTTACCTTCTTTCAAGATTTGCTCATCTTCGGGCTGCATCTCAATATTGAAGCCTTTGATTGCCCAGTCACGCTTAGCGTAATTTGGGTAATGGCCACGCACCATCACGTCCGAGAAGAAATAACGATCACGCATCGCTTGCTGTGCCACCATAATATCTTCTGGCTTTGAAGAATGAGGATAGAAAGGCACCATCGCACACATTGCGCCGATTTGAAGATCTGGATTGATCTCGTGACCTTTCTTAACCACCAAAGCACTGGCAACAAACTGATGGTGAACCGCTTGATACATGGCTTCTTGCGGCTTTTCACATTGTGGAAACTTCACGCCAGAACATAACCAACCAAAGATATCTGCTGAAGTATTCATCTGGTTATTTATCTCATTGAACGTCATCCAGTACTTAACCTTGTGCTGGTAGCGTTCCATCACTGTGGTTGAATACTTAACAAAGAAATCGATCACTTTACGGTTCATCCAGCCCCCGTATTCTTTGGCTAGATGGTAAGGCATTTCAAAGTGGCTCAGTGTTACCACAGGTTGAATGTCGTATTTCAGCAGCTCATCAAACAGATCATCGTAAAATGCTAAACCCGCTTCACACGGCTCAGCTTCATCGCCATTTGGGAAAATACGCGTCCAAGCGATACTGGTACGGAAACACTTAAAGCCCATCTCAGCAAATAACTTAATGTCTTCTTTGTAGCGGTGGTAGAAATCAACAGCCACTTGGTTTGGGTAGTTTTCACCATCAATCACACCATCGGTGATTCGACGTTGTACACCATGAGCACCTGCCGTTAATACGTCAACGACACTCACACCTTTACCATTCGCATCCCAGCCGCCTTCTAGCTGATGCGCTGCTACTGCACCACCCCATAAAAAATCGTTCGGAAATTCGTTGTTCATACCATTACCCGCTACAAGTTATTCGTGAAAAAGATCGGGATTAGAGAAGCAATCGCAACTCTGAAACCGATTTCAATAAAAGTAAAGATACAGACTGAAACCGGTTTCAACAATACCTTTTTGATCTTTTTTTGATCACGAAGTGAGATCTAAGGAAAGTACTCATGGTTGGTGGGTAACGTTCGAGAACGCCTACACAGAATGCAAAAAAGCCAGTTCAACGAGTGTTGAACTGGCTTTATATTAGTAGTTAAAGTAAACCAATAAAACAGACTACGACAATGGCAGCTGACGGATCATCTGCTGAACCTCATTGCCATATTTTATTCGTTGTCGTGTCTCTTCGAGTGCGTACATTTGCGTCTTCTTGGCTGCAGGGTTGGCACTTCGACCTTCCGTAACCATGGTATCCGCTGAAGACTTTTCTTCATCTAATCGCCCAGGTATTGTTTTAACCGATGACCAACCTAAACCACCAATCGAGCGCGCCGTCATTATACCTTGATAGATGGTATAGCCTCGGGCGCCCACTTTGACTTGTCCAAGAAGAATCTTGGTAAACCCACCATGAATTGGAGGAGGTGTGTACGTCATCGTCTTACCGCCCTGCGTCATTCTAGTTGCAATAACCTGCCCCTTAGAGCTGCCGATTCGCATCGCTGGGTTCGTTTTAGAGGCCCACGCAAGATTGTACTCACCAGAAGGCCTAATCTTGTTCATCAAACGAGAACCAAGACCGGGCTGAGTGACATCTTCCAATGCCCCACCCGCTCTTACCCAACGTAAGTTCTGAACCGACTTGTAGGCTGAATATCCGCCACTCACCACACCAATGATATCGAATGGAATGGTCGCAATATCGAGTTTATGAGAGATATCCCCATCATCGATAACACCCGAGGCAATTTGTAGCGCACCACTAGTCATACCTGCAATACCACCGATGATACCTGCAGCCAATACCAAGCTAGAACCGCCCGTTGGTGCAGCTAAGGCAATACCAACAATACCCGCGATAACCCCAAAAGCACCAAACAAGATCTTACTGATATTCAGATGTCCGCTTGGGTCTGTGAAGTTAATCGGATCGTTATGGCAGTACACATAAGCATTGTGAACCCCCTCATTGAAAGGGGCCAAACTGTCCGGTGCATTGAAGCGCATCAACTTCGGCTGGTAAACGCGATAGCCTTGGCCTAAATGGTAGCCTTGCAGGACAGGATCCAACCACTCGCCATTAAAGCCAATCTCCGAATGAGAGATAGTCATCGACTGCGCCATCGCTAAACGAACCGAAGTAGGAAGCAGTGAGATGCCACCAGCCACAGCTGCAGTTTGACCAATTTTAATCAGGAACTCACGTCGATTAAGTGGGGTAATAAATACCGAGTCTTTATTGTTCATTTGCATTCCCCGCTTGATCACGTTGCCCATATGGAGAGTAACGGTACATAGACCCTGTTTTGCCCGACGTATTTGACGCGATTACAGAACCATTTTGATCCGTGGCCAAGAACGTGGTTTCCGAGTCCATCTCTGACCATTTAGGTACCCCTTCGTGATAGATATAGTTGGTCAGTTTGCCATTTTCTTCTATCGAAGCGAGATCGCCCCATAGATAGTCAAAATGACGAGTTTCAGAAGACGATTGCTGTGTAGATAGTCGATCGTTGCTGTCATACTGATAGAGCCATTTGGTATTATCAGCTAACACACGCTGTAATCGGTCGAAATTGTCATATTCAAGAATTCGACCATCCGCATCTTGAATCATGTTGCCATTCAAGTCGTATTTCACTGTTACCTGACCGTCGAGTTGTGGATGGGAATGAGTAATACGAGTCAACTGGCAAGGGTCATCCGACTCATAAAAGTAACGAGCGAAATCCTCAGATTCAGTAGTCGCTGTGCGTTGCGTCAGCATGTTACCTAGCTCATCATAGCTCCAATCAATAGACGTCATAGGCTGAGACCAATCGCTCAGTGGGCCCGCGCCGAAGAACTCGACTTTAGTCAACTGAGAAAGGTCATCATAGGTATAGATTTCCGTCAGATTACCTAAAGTTGCACACTCCTTTTTACGAGAATTAAGCAGCCCTAACGCGTTATATTCTTGTGATTGCTCAAAGATATAATTATCATTCAAGGCTATAGCTCGGTTGACTTCGCGACTATATTCATCCCATTCGAGTTCAGTGACTTGGGTTTGACTACCCGATATCAGTGTCTCTAATATCACTCGATCAAACTCATCATATTCGTAGTAAACCGTTGTTGAATTTGAACTCAACTTCACTAATCGTCCGAGTTCATCGTAACCATACTGGCGAGTGTCCGTGTCACTATCAATTGCAGTGATAACCCCACCATCGGAGTAGCTGTAATAACGAGACTGACCATCATTCACCTCGGCTTCAGGTAAGCCTTTCGTCGAGTAGGTAATGGTACTTTGATTGCCTTCACTGTCCTGACTCCCTGTCGGTAAGCCGGATATTGGGTCATGACTGTAACTAGAAGCTTGCCCATCAGACGACTTAGCACTTAGCACTCCCAATTGGCTATCGCGAGCAAATAGCCTTGTTGGGGCTGCCATGCTGGTTTCAGTTTCTGGGATATTGCTGCTATCCGCATAAGTCCACGCCAATGAAGCTTGGGGACTCGCTCCTCTGCGCAGGGATCGCGGCCGTCCCAATCCATCAATATCGCGTTGCCCTAAAGTCACCCCACCAATTTTCAGATCTACAACTTGTGACTGGTCGGTATGTTCAGCGTAAGTGATATCTTGATCGACACCGTTCGCTTGAGTCATGCGAATCACACGATCAAAACGGTCGTAATGGTAATGCTTGGATCGAGCGAGAGGATTCGTTTCTTTAATCAATCTTCCCCATGAGTCGTACTCATAATTCCAACTGTTGATGCCTTGCTCTTTTTTCTCTTCTAGCCCCCAGCTATTCAGAGAACTGACCGTCATGGTCAAACCTTCAATACCTTGGGTTTTCTTACGTGAGGCAAGGTTATTGAACTCGACACGACGTTTTCCATTCGCTAACAGAGTCGCTTTAACCTGATCCCACTCATCGTATTCATAGCTTTCTGTTAAAACCACAGGCGCAGATCTAGAATGGCGATCAGGCAGCACATCGTAGGTACTCTTGCTTTGGAGTCTGCCCAACGCATCGTACATTTTGGTCCATACGACCGAGCTACCAACTTTAGCCTCTAATTCACGTCCTTGACCGTCCCAGCTTTGTTCACACAAGTTGCCTTTGCAATCCGTTAGCAACAGGATTTGTCGACTCATACCAGTATCAACAATGTATTGATACGAACGGGCTGCACTTCCTTCAATCCGTTCTTCAGTAGTTCTACGAAGCGAATCATAAGTAAATGCACAGCTAACTCCGTCTGAATCGACATGACGCGCGAGTTCTCCAATATCAAGGTAGTGCCCAACCGCAAGATTGGTTTTGGTATTGTCGTGACAGGTCAGCTCTTCGTGTTCTTCAAGGACATCGCTATCCAACTCATAGCGATAGTGAGAAATAGCAGAATACGTGCCGTTAGGATGAAGAATGTCATTTTGGACTGAAGCCAATCGGCCGAAAGAGTAGGTCTCACCAGTATCAGTTTGATAAGCGTAATGACTTCTATAGCGTTGGACGTCTTCTTCCAAACTCAGAACCACATCACGATGGCCATTCAGCCCCTCAAGAGAAGCGTATTGATAAGAGATCACTCTCTGTTCTGATCCATTGTTGAGCGTACGAGATTTTACGAAATTCACCATGTCAGTAGGCGATGCAGGGCAATCTGCTTCACCATTTTTTGCGTAGTATTCGTAACGTTCTGCGATGTCATTCTCATCAACGAACTTAAGCATGTTGCCATATTCGTCATAGTCCCAAAATCGACTTTGAGCTTGGCTATCCGATCCAGAAAACCAGATTTGTTCCTCTTTACTGATCAAAGAATACTGAGCAGGTTGATCCGAAAACTGCTGGTTATCAATCGCTGGGTATTCCAGCCTTTTCAAATGAACAAGGTCTCCGTTAACCTGTCGAGCTTCTTCAACGAGTAGATGAAACTGATTGTATGTTTGAGCGGTGACAATAGAGCCATTTTCGATTTTTTGTACGCGATAAGTATATTCGTAACCACGCTCAAGTAAGTTATCAAGCCCTTCACTTAATTCACCGCCACGTACACCGTAACCCATGAAATTGCGGCTATCTGTACCAACACTGTCGTAGGTTGTGCTAATAACTGGCGAATTAAGGGTAAGAACATCGTGTGCAGTAACGGCTGGTAAGTAAGTCATTGAGTTGACTCGAATACCATCAGCCTTATATCTCAAACGCTCGGTCAAGCCACAAGGATGGTTTACCTCATTGATTAACGTATATGAACCAATGCTTTCATAACCGAAACTATAGCTACCTGCTTGTTCTGGTAAATTGCATTTAACGAGCTTGTTATTGCTAAGAGTAAGACTGAAGTAAGCTTCATGGGTACTGCCAATATTAGTAAAAATATTAACGCGCCCTACCGAGATATACTCAACCCATAAAAGCGCGGTCTGTTTGGTTGTTCTGTCATCCCAAACTTTATCTAAGCGCTTATTTTGTCCCACGTTGAGCCAAGAAAAGTAGAGAGCATGACCATTGCTTTGGGTGATCTTAATGATGTCGCCATCTTTATCTAAAAGATCAGTACGTCCATTTTTATACGTGATTTCATAACCATTCGCGCTAGACGATACCGAAAAATCGAGCAGTTTCTTGTAACGAATACTCATCTCTATATTGGCGTTTAATTCAGCACGGTAGGATTGCCCATTTGCAAGATAGAGCTGTTGGTTCTCGATGTCGTATCTTGGGAGATTCAATTTCCAGCCTTTACCGAAACCAAGGTTGTCCGTCGAGTAAGGTGAGAATTGAATCGAGATATCGAGGTTTGGTCCCTTAAGCCAGTTACCAATAAGAGAGCCAAGTAAGATTTGATATGAATAGCTTCTGGTTCTTTGGTCTACGCCGCCCGAACAAAAGCTATCAAAGTTAAAAGCGTTTGAAGTCCAATTAGACATAAATTTCCCCTAAAGTGAATGAGTTAGCTCAAAGTGGATGAGCTAACTCTGATTTATCTGGATGTTATTGGCTAACGAGATTCCAATGGGTGTAATCCCATTTCTGGCCGCCACCAGTAAATTCACTTTGAGGATAAATAAGCTTTAGTGGTCCTTTATTTCCGTATTGGTCAAATACAGTAAATCGGTACTCTTTTTGAGAATCATTGTTCGATGTCCCGCTATTTGAATAAAGCAATTGGCTCAGAGTCACTGATCTTAGTTGCTGGTTAACTCGCCATACCGCCGTGCGACCTTCGCCAGCGGCGCTATTCCAAACATATTCATCAGATACATTACGCTCTGAACCTGGAGCGAACACATAACCTTTCACTGAACGAAAGCCATTAGTGCAATCTGAATAACAACCTAACCACTCATCGTTTAGGAACACCTTATCGCTGTCCGACTCGTCGAAGTTATCCATAGCAACCTCGACCAGTTTCACTGAAGTATCTTTGGGCGTCACATAGAAGTTATACATCTCAGCTTTTTCGAAATAGAAATCGTCAGTGTTAGTTTCTTCCCATACCTGTTCACCTTCTCCAATCTCTGAAAAGTCAGCAGCACTATAGGACTTAGGCTGTACGCTTTGATAGAAGGCACTTGATTCATTTGGATAAGCGCAACTGTCGTAGTAGTTATTGTCATATTGGCTACCAGTATTGAATTTAACTTTCATACAAACTTCACGATGCTGAGCTACCTCGTTGCTATAGACCCAAGCGGTTAATTTGGTATCCGATGCTGCAACCCGAGACGTTGGTAGGCCCTTAGAGTACCCATAACTGTTCCCCATTTGGTGAGAGTAGTCATTTGGGTTCAATGTATACCCCCAGCAATCTCTTCCGTAGGTACAGTCTTTATTTTTGCCTAACTCTTGTTCACTATTCTTAAGGTAAAAAGATATCGCACCTTCTAAGTCACTCTTAGGTACTGTCACTGGTCTGCCGTAACTATCAGCGAAGGAAACTGACACACTAAGTTTGGACTGCATTCTTCCATTGCCATAAAAAGGCATGGGTACGCCGTTACTTTCATTATGATCAGCCGTTAAGTCATCGGCCACCACATGATAATCACTATTAATTCCTGCAAAACTTGCACTAGAAAAAAAACACGCTGACATTGCTAGTAACAATGATTTATTCATCGACAACTTCATAGTATTAACTCTACATATTATTAGGTAAGAAATTAAAGAAAAGACAATGATATATCTGGATATAACAACTTTGTTGATAGTTAAATTCACCCTAGGGTCTTCGCCCTATTTTAAAATTCACACTATCAACGATTACAAGTGCCATTATCCATTCTGATAACCATTGCTTACACGCCATTTAATTGATTAAACAGACAGCGCTAATTTAATTAATCAATTCATCAATGTAAAATTTCAAAGTCTTCTTATCCCTAGCCAATTCATAAAACCTAATGAAAAAATATACCAATAAAAAACAACAACTTAAGGTTACATGTGTAACATTGTTTCAAATTCATTCATGTAATAGCCACACTCAGAATCGAGAGGGAATTACTTTTTATAAAAATCAGCCTGTTTATTTGCTGTGACTCGCATCGTTATACCACCTTACTGTTAATACTATCATCGCTTTTACATTGTTTTTATATTAAGAAGAACTATTCGAGATAATTACCCTTACCCATAAAATGGTAATATTCATTATTCAGCTGATATCCTCAGATATCTACCGCGTTCGTTAATTACGTCAAAATATAAAAACCACCTTAAAATTGCCACTGTGTTCAATTATTAACCGACAAGATGATAATTTATATGCTTTTATCTAATTTCTATTAATATAATTAATGAAAAGTTAATGAGTTCTTATTAATTATCTCTCTCAATATTTTGAAAACCTGTTTGCCCCTCTACCAGGGTAGACTTTAGACTTAACACTCTAGAAAGCGAATCTATGTTCTACGTTGGAACTCGGCTTAGTGGCCACGTTAGGCGCAACGATTGCGCTATCTGCGTAAGGAAAATGGCGAATGTGGAATAGAAGGTCGTAGTGCTAGCTTATCAAGCCATATTCGTGGGGGTGTTGCGCTGATTCCGCCGCTTATCGAGTGGCAATGGCCGACGTGGTATGAGTTGGTGCTGTTAGTGTTGGTCGGTGTTATTTCTTCTATCGGCCAATGGTTTGGTGTCAACGCTTACAAATGGGGAGAAGCGAACATAGTTTCAAATATTGAGTACTCACAGATGATCTACTCAATGATTCTTGGTTACTGTTGTATTCCGAGTTGCCAAACACCATAGCGCTGATTGGCGCCGCGGTGATTATTTTCAGTGTCATTATGCCTTTTGTAATCAAGCTCAAGAAAGGTCAATAATTCACGGTTCCATTTGCCCCGACCAATTAGATAAGAACGAATGGCACCCCAACATCAATGCTGCTCAAAATACTGATCATGCTGCGATTTGCCAGATTGGTCTTGAGTGCCAGGGTAGAACTGAACGAGTGTCTGGTCGGCTAGTGTGAGGTGAATCCAACCCTCTTTGACTTTCAGCCAATTGGTGCCGTTGGTCTTATAGACGGCAGGAAAATTGCCCCAGCCTGACTCTGATACTTGCAACTCTTGAAAGCGGTCGATCGGCGTTAGCTTATTGCTGGCAAAATCTGCGTCGGCATAGACTGATAAAGGTTCGATAGCATCGTTTGGCTTAAACGTGTAACAGCTGATAGCGGCTGAAATGCGATCAAACCACTGGTAGGGTTGTGCGCCTGTTAAATCGTAGACCGTGCAATCATTGAATTGAATGGCCCACTCTTGATGGGCTTTGAAGCCAAGGTAACCTATGGGCTGGGATGGTTCAGGCTTCGAGTCAGCCTCTGGTTCATATACCGGTTCTGAGGTAACACATCCCATCAGCCCAAGACTAAAAAGGAAAGTCAAAGCACGCTTCATCATTGTAATACCTCAGTTCCGTTAGTGAGTTAAAAGCTATTCAAGCTCCCTCCATTAAACGGTAAGTTCTAAGCGATTACCATCAGGATCGAGTACACAGCTCTCATAATAGCCATCGCCTGTTCTTCTTGGACCATCTAAGCGCTCATAGCCGTCTTCGACCAAGCGACTTGTAAGTTCATCAACCGCTTGTTCCGAGCCTAATGAAATCGCCATATGAATGAAGCCCGTAAATTGATCATAGATGTCATCTTTCGATTCAGGCACCGAGTCCATTTCCATGATCTCTAAACGGCTCCCTGTTTCGAAAGAGAGGAAGTATGAAGAAAACCCTTTGGTTGGGTTGTGATATTTTACGTTGGATGTCGCGCCGAAATAGTTTTCATAAAACTGCTTCAACACGTCGAGTTGTTTCGTCCAAATAGCGATGTGTTCAATCTTCATTTTGTTCACCTAAGTTTGATGTCTAACGCTAGATTACTCATCAAATAAGGAACAATAAACAGAACGAAATTCATTGAAACTGTTCCTATTTAATGGACGCGATCTTATGTCCATAACTGCACAGTATTGGTATCTATGTTTGTGTAATAGTTATCTTTCCTACATAGTCAGTGTTTTACACATTCTGAGATATAAGCCGTGAACTTTATAAAACTAATAACTCTCGCTGCGATATGGGGCGGTTCGTTTCTGTTCATGAGAATTGCCGCTAATCCGCTGGGCCCTGCGGTGCTGATCGAAGCGCGAGTTCTGTGCGCTGCCGTCACTCTACTCTTGGTTTCTTTTTATCTGAAAAGGAAGCTTTCTTTTAATGCCCATGCGAAACACTTTTTCATTCTTGGCTTGTTTAATACCGCACTTCCCTTTTTGTTTTTCGCTTATGCAGCGCAGACACTGAACGCCTCGACACTCGCTATCTTGAACTCTACCGCGCCAATATGGGCGGCGATCATTGGTGCGATATGGACAAAAACAACACTCGATGCAAGAGTTCTATTAGGGCTTGGAATTGGGGTAACGGGAGTTGGCGTATTGGTCGGTTGGGATGCGATGAACATTGGCCGTGAGGCTGTGTTTCCTATATTTGCGGCGGTGATGGCGGCCTTTAGCTACGGAATAGCGTCAAACTATACCAAACAAGCACCTAAAGTTGAGGCATTCAATAACGCTCATGGCAGCATGTGGGCTGCGGTATTAATCGTGTTGCCGTTTGTCTTCTTTATGCCGATGAGAGAGGCTCCTGATCTCACCATCACCACATCAGTTCTCTTACTGGGCGCCGTTTGTACTGGCCTTGCTTACCTGCTTTACTTCAATCTCGTTTCAGAATTGGGTGCGCCTTCGGCTCTGTCTGTCACCTTCTTGATTCCTGTTTTTGGCATCTTGTGGGGCAACCTGTTCTTAGACGAAGCGATTGGCCTTAACACCATTTTCGGCTCGGTTCTTGTTATTACCGGTACCATGTTAGTAACCGGTATGACGCCTTCTAGGATGATAGAGAGCGCTAAACAGAAACGAGCGGCAAGAGTAGCTCGCTAATCAAATGCCAATGAGCACTTAGAATATCAGCAATGCATGTTGGAATAACGCTGGAGAGCTAGGCCGCTGACGGTTAACTAATAGAAGCCATTAATCGGCCATGTATTGCTGAATCTTGTTTCTCAACCACTGATGAGCAGGGTTCGGTTCCGTTCTCTTATGCCAAATCATGTATTGCTGCACAGGCAACACTTCAAACGGCTGATCAAGAACTTGAAGCTGGAATCGCTCAGCAAATTGATTAGCAAAACTACGAGAAGTACTGCCGACACAATCAGAGCCTGACACCAACACACACATCATCATCAATGAGTCACATTCTGAGCTCACTTTTCTTTGTTTGATGGCCTTCTTAGCGAAATAATCAGCCGTATAAAGACGAGAACGACGCATTCTAAAAGTGATGTGCTTTTCATCGTAATACTGCTCTTCGGTCACGACGCCATCAATTCTTGGGTGCCCTTTACGAGCAATCAATACCAACTTATCCTCAAGCACTTGCTGGTTCATATAACCATTGACCTGCGGGTAGTGAATATCTATGGCGAGATCCGCTTGCTGCATGCTCAAACTCTGCAGGAGTTCTTCTTCGTTATTCGGCACCATATTGAATTCGATTGAGATATTTCCCAGCGTTTCATCTTGCTCGACAAGCGGCTGAAGCTTGGTTAAACCTATCTCATTAACCAGAAGTCGGAATACATGATGCTGCTGATTATCGAATTGCTTCAAGGTACTTACAGCGCTGGTGATTCCTTCGAGTGCAGGTTCCACTCGGCTTGCTAGTTGCACCGCAGCATTGGTTGGAATGATCCCTCGCCCTTCACGAATAAACAGATCAGTATCAAGCTGAGATTGGAGTCTCTTCAAGGCTCCACTCACCCCAGGCTGAGTCATACCAAGCGATTCTGATGCAAGCGTGATCGACTTTAATCGATACACTTCTAAGAACACGCTCAATAGATTTAAATCCAACTTTTCCACGTCGCTCACCGTTACTCTCCCTGTCAATGTGGTCTTAATCAATCATAGGTCAGGATTCGTCTTCGTCGCCCAACCATTGCATGATTCAATACATAGCCAATCGTGATGTATTAAATAAAGCTTACTTTATTTTTTGCTATATGTCTTATTCCTATAATCGCCTCAACGAAACAAAATTCTGAAATGAAGAGGCTCTTATGACAACTTCTCGCACGTTCAAAAATGCATCACTGTTCCTGGCTATCTCGCTCGCATTCCCGGCAATTGCAGCTAACCATGACCACGCACACTTCAGCGAAATTGGCGACCAAGGTGGCAAAAGCGCAACCGAGATGACGACCAAAGCAAACCAAGAGTTCGCAAAAACACTGAACTTTGCCGACACTCGCGCTTTCGACAATAACAACAAAGGTCTGATTGCTAGCTTTGATCAAGAGACAGGCGACATCATTCGTAATAGCTTTAACTTCATCGATCCAAGTGTGACGAATGCAGACCAAGCACCAGATTCAGTAAACCCTTCACTGTGGCGCCAAGCGGTATTGAACCAAGCGGCGGAAGGTTTATATGAAGTTGTTCCGGGTAAAGTTTACCAAGTTCGAGGCGCGGATTTAGCGTCTATCTCTTTCATTCGTAGTGACAACGGTTGGATCGCCTACGACGTTCTTCTTACCAAAGAATCAGCCGCCAAATCACTCGAATTCTTCAAGAACAACGTGCCTGATGGCGGTGAACTGCCCGTCGTTGCAATGATTTACTCTCACTCGCACGCTGATCACTTTGGTGGCGCAAGAGCAATCAAAGACGCGTATCCAGATGTAAAAGTGTACGGTTCGAAAAACATCACTAAAGAAATCGTCGACGAAAACGTATTAGCAGGTAATGCAATGTCTCGTCGTACCGCCTATCAATATGGCGCAACCCTGAACCGACACGAACACGGTATTGTGGATGCGGCACTGTCTAAAGGTCTATCAACCGGTAGCATTACTTACGTATTGCCAGACTACGAGCTGAACCATAACGAAGAGATTGAAACTCTGGTTATCGACGGCCTAGAAATGCAATTCATGGATGCTTCAGGTACCGAAGCGGCATCAGAAATGGTGACGTATATTCCCAGCATGAAAGCACTTTGGACTGGCGAACTGACCTACCAAGGCATGCACAACCTGTACACGCTGCGTGGCGCTAAAGTACGTGACGGCTTGAAATGGTCTAAGAAGATCAACGAAATGTTAGTCACTTGGGGCGAAGAAACAGAGGTGTTGTTTGCGTCTCACTCAGCCCCAATCTGGGGTGAACAAGAGATCTCTGATTACCTAAAAATGCAGCGTGATGCTTACGGTTTTACTCATAACCAAACGCTTCGTTTAGCCAATAACGGTGTGGTTCTACAAGACATCGGTGACGAGATTTACAAGGTAATGCCAGACAGCATTCAACAGTCTTGGCACACCAATGGTTACCACGGTACTTACTCTCACAACGCTCGTGCTGTGTACAACATGTACCTTGGTTACTTCGACATGAACCCGGCTAACCTTAATCCATTACCAATCGAGCCAGAATCGGTGAAGTTTGTTGAGTACATGGGCGGCAGCGATACTGTGATTGAGAAAGCACAACAAGACTTCCAAGAAGGTGAATACCGCTTCGTTGCAACAGCACTGAATAAGGTGATTCAAGCTGAGCCAGAGAACAAAGTTGCACGTGGCTTATTGGCAGATACATATGAGCAATTAGGTTATCAATCAGAAGGTGCAGGTTGGAGAAACATCTACCTAACGGGCGCTCAAGAGCTTCGTATTGGCACACAACCGGGCGCACCAAAAACTGCATCTCCGGATGTGTTGGCTAACATGACCATTGAGAACTTGTTGGATTACTTGGCAGTTAAAGTGGATTCGCTAAAGGCACAAGAAACACCATTTACATTGAATATTCAGCTGCCTGATGTGCAAGAGTTCTACTACGTTGAGATGTCTAACGGTAACCTGAACAATATCCAAGTATCAGAGCTGCAAGATGCGGATACAACACTGATCATCAATAAGTCTGACGTGTCTGATATCGTACTTAAGAAAACAAGCCTAGGAAAACTGTTAGAAGACGGACAAGCAGGAGTGAAAGGTGACAAAACATCGCTTAACAAACTGCTGTCTTCACTGACAGAAGCTGACACCTCTTTTGAGATTGTGCCACGTCCAAACAAAGGCGAAGAAGTTGATGCCGAGCTATACCAAGACTCAGCGGTACACGCGCATTAAACGTCCGATACGCTAAATAGATAAAACAACAGCAGTGAGCTAGAAAAAACGTTCTATAAAGAACATAAAACAAGCCCCAACCTTTTGGTCGGGGCTTTCTTATTTGTTCTCAATAAGCGCTTCTTGAACACTACCGCGTTTGCTCTCTTACTGAGGCTGAGAGCTCAATGAAACTGATAATTTGTTGAAGCTGATAGATTACTGAGTTTGACCGTTTACTTCGCAATCCCAATAAGAAGGTGAACCATAATATTGAACAAAATAATCGATAAATACGCGAACCTTAGGCGCAAGCAACTGAGCACTCGGGTATACCGCCCAAATCGCGGCCTCATCCTTTAAAGGGTAATCTGGCAACACCTCAACCAGCGAACCTTCCGCGAGCTGCTTGTATGCTATCCAAGTCGCACACATGGCAATGCCCAAGCCATCGACACATACATCCCTTACCGCTTGACCGTGATCAACACGAATCGCACCTTTCTTCTTGATGGTGACATCGCCTTCTGGTGTGTCGAACGTCCACCCTTCCAAGCCGGTTTGATTGATGCATTGATGTTGCTTGAGGTCTTCTGGTGTTTTCGGATAGCCATGAACTGCCAGATATTCTGGCGACGCACACAGAATACGTTTATCAGTCGAGAGCTTACGAGCGATCAGGCTTGAGTTTTGTAGCTCCGCATTACGAATCGCCACATCAAAGCCGCCATCGACCAGATCGACAATTGAGTCACTGAGTGAAATGTCCACCGACAGATCTGGATACTTAGCCAAAAAGCCTTTTAGCGCTGGCATAACATGCATGCGACCAAACGATGAAGGCGCAGATATTCGCAACACCCCTTTTGGTAATTCATTACCGGTTCCGACAGAGGCAACGCCCGCTTCGACACTCAAAAGGATTTGCTTGGCGTGAGGAAGAAATGCCATGCCTTCTTCGGTCAGGGAAACCTTTCTCGTGGTGCGATGCACAAGACGGGCACCTAGGCTCTCTTCGAGCTTTCCGATATGAATACTGGCTACCGGAGGTGACAACCCAAGCTCTTGTCCTGCTTGACTTATATTGTGCGTAGACGCGAGTCGCACAAACAATTTTAGATGTTCAATGTTCATCAATAATGGCTAGCCTGCGCTGAGTACACGCTGCTTATTGGCCGCAGCGGCACGGGGAATAATGTGAGTTTTAATATAGGCATTAAGCTTAAACCATGCAAAAGCGCCCGCTAAAACATTGGCGACTGTCACCGCAATAACCGCGTTGATCATGTCTCCGGTTATCGAGCCAAGCCATAAAGCGGGAATGTAGAAAACAAACAAGCGTAAGAAAGAGACATTCAAAGCTTTGCGAGGCACACCCAAGGCATTAAAGACCGAAGCAACCAACATGCAAAGCCCAAGCGGCCCATAGCTGAACGGTATAAATAACAAGGTCACTTCAAACCAGCTGCGTATGCTTTGTTCTTCCGAGATAACAGGAATAATCCAGCCACTAAACAGTACCAGCAATGCTGCCAACGCAGTGTGGAAAACCAATAAGAACTTCGCTGTTGTATTCAATAGCTCAGAGATTTTGCATCGCTGCTGCGCCCCTAGATAACGACCAATCATAGGTGGTATGGACATGGTTAGAGCAAGAGACAATACCAACATAAAACTTTCAACACGGGCGAGTAAGCTCCAAAAAGCCATCTCATCGGTTCCAATTCTCGCAATCAAAAGCATTGAGAAGAACGCGCTGACCGCCGGTAATATCTGATTCGCAGTGGTTGGCATTACCGTCTTGAATAACTCAAAACTGTAGCCTTTGATTTGGTTGCTGCACGCGCCATTGAAGCCAAACCAACCTTTACCGCGAGACTTGATTAGCATGTAGATTGCGCCGAACGCGTAGCCAATGCTCGATGCGATCGCCGCCCCTGCAATGCCCATATCCAATCCAAAGATCAGAATAGGGTCGAGAATTAGGTTAATCACACTGGCAGCCAAGAACATGCTGCCGGTTGTTTTAGTATCGCCATTGGCACGATAAACGCAGGTGGCCAGATAAAGCACCGCCACCATCAATGCACTGAACAGCCACAACGGCCAGTACACATTAAAAATCGACAGCATGGATTGGTATTGAGCGTCAGAGACATCATTCACAAACGACGCAAAAACAGAATCGCTAAAAACAATCAGCCCTATGCAGATCAAAGCAATCACCAAGACACCAAACCCGACAGATAGTGAGGCAATTGAGGTGGATTTTCGTTGTTCTTTTGCCCCTACCGCTTGAGAAATAATGGACGTTGCCGCGACACCGATGCCCACTTGAACACCGGTAAACGCCGCTTGGAATGGCAAGGTGATACCGTGAACCGCCAACTCATTCACCCCTAGCTGACCGATAAAGATCGAATCGACCAATTGCACCATCATGATCGCAAACACACCCAGCGTCAGTGGCAGTGTTTTCTCAATAATGGTTTTCAAAGTCGCGGATCTCATCTGCATAGGTCGGTTTACTCTTGTCTGTACTTTGGGGCTAATTACCTAGTTGAGCAGTATACGAAGCTAAATGAAAAGGATAAGA
Organism: Vibrio sp. L3-7; assembly: GCF_963898195.1. Lineage (NCBI taxonomy): Bacteria > Pseudomonadati > Pseudomonadota > Gammaproteobacteria > Vibrionales > Vibrionaceae > Vibrio > Vibrio sp. L3-7. The sequence continues at coordinate 88,090 of NZ_CAWQUW010000004.1, forward strand.
GCGCCAAACAAGGAATGAGTTTTTAGATTTCGTTGACAATCGAATTAGCAAGGTACCTTCAATGCTAGAACAAGAAGCTAAGATATTGAATAAAATGAAATTACTAAACTCATCAACACTCTTAATAATTCGTTAATAGTGTTTCGTTTAATGGTTAATTGTTGGTTCGAACATTCCTCGTTAGCCTGAATTTAGGTCGCATTCACACTGAATAGGCTGAAATGAAATCTCTCAGAAGGAATATGGAAATGGCATATCAAGGTTATACAACGTTTAAAGCTCAAGCCGAGAATGGGATTCTTACCGTCACTTTTGACTTCGGTACTGTGAATGTTCAAGGGCAAGAGATGCTTGCCGACCTCAATGGTTTAGCAATGAGACTAGAGCGCGATCGTGACATCAAGGTCGTGGTATTTCAGTCAGCAAACCCTGAAATTTGGGTCTGTCACTACGACACCAATTTATTGAAAGACATGTCGACAGAAGCCGTTTCTCGTGAAGAAGCGAAGTTGCTCGACCTACAAGTGGTGCTAGAAAGAATCAGCAAACTGCCACAAGCCACCATTGCCAAGCTTGAAGGGTTCGCTCGAGGTGGAGGCCACGAATTTGCACTGGCGTGTGACATGCGATTCGCGGCTCGTGGTAAATACAAATTCATGCAAATGGAAGTGGGTATGGGCATCCTTCCTTGTGGTGGCGGCGCATCACGTATGGCACGCCAAGTCGGCTTAGGTCGCGCACTCGAAATCGTCTTAAGTGCACGAGACTTTGATGCTGACGAAGCCGAAGCATACGGCACCATCAACAAGGCACTAGAGCCGGATGAAATTGGCGAATATGTTGATACTCTTGCCAAACGAATCGCTCAATTCCCTGCCGAATCGATCAATGCATGTAAGCAAGCGGTGTACGAGTCTATCGATAAACCGATCGACGAAGCACTCAAAGCAGAGGCCTACTGGTTGTATCAAGCCACCAGCAAAACACCTGCGGTTAAGCGCTTCCAAATTGCCGATGAGCAAGGCCTAGAGCACGATATGGAAAACCAACGTAACTGGGAAACTCTGGTTATGAACGTTCAAGACATCAAATAACTCGTTCACTGCTCTTAATTTGGGTCAGCCACAAACTGACCCATAGTCTTACTTAATGGTTAAACGCCAACGGTTACCCACCAAGTGTTAAAATGGTCATTATTTGCCCCATAGACTCACATTTGAGTCTTCAGCTTGTGAGCCAAATGCAACTATGTGTCATTAATCTTTGTTATAAAGTTGTTCAAACTATTTTTTGAAGGACGGAACATGCAAAAAATAATTCTGATCACAGGGGCCACGGATGGCATTGGTTTAGAGACCGCAAAAGCACTGACGCAGCAAGGGCACCATGTTCTGATTCATGGCCGCAACCCAGCTAAGGTCAATAAAGTCGTGACTGCTCTGTCTCGCCTGTCTAAGAATGCAATCATCGAAAGCTACATCGCAGACCTATCGACGCTCTCCGAAGTTGAGGCGCTCACAACCCAAATCAAAAGCGATCACAAACGACTCGATATACTCATTAACAACGCAGGTGTGTATAAAGTTTCGGACATCACCACTCCAGACAATCTTGATGTGCGTTTTGTTGTAAACACCATTGCGCCGTATCTACTGACACAAAAGCTGCTTCCTCTTTTTGATGCGACAGGTCGTATCGTCAACCTATCTTCAGCAGCCCAAGCACCCGTAGATTTAGATGCATTGATTAGCCCGAATGCGGGTGAACTTGATGGTCCGGTTTACGCGCAAAGTAAGCTCGCACTAACGATGTGGTCCATCGAATTAGCCAATACTCTTTTAGACAAAGGCACCGCAATTATCCCTGTAAACCCAGCCTCTTTCCTTGGCAGTAAATTGGTGAAAGATGCTTATGGTGTTGATGGTAACGACCTTGCTATCGGGGCCGATATTCTTTGTCGTGCTGCGCTCAGTGATGAGTTTGCCAACGCTTCCGGTCGATATTTTGATAATGATTCTGGGTTATTTAAAGACCCGCACGCCGACGCATTAGACAACACCAAGAACCACAAGCTGGTGACAGTGCTTGATCAATTACTCGAAGAAAAGCTGTGCGTTGCGCACTGATCATTAATTAGTAAAAAACGACCACTAACACTTCCCCCCCACCACCACACACACAATCCAAGCCGCAGTTCTATCCATACAGACAAAGAACTGCGCGCTCTTTCGATTATTAAAATTTCTTTAATACTGATTCCCCGCTTTGCCCAATTATCACCCAAGATGCAGATTGCTAAACTTGCCCTCGTCGAAACAACACAGGCTACGGCCGAGGAGCATTTATGCGTTTTGAAGGTAAAGTTTATCGTCCTTGGATGGAAGCAGAGAGCGTACTCATCCAGACAACATTGGGGTGCAGTAATAACCAATGTACCTTCTGCACGATGTTTGATGATAAGCGTTTCAAATTAAGAGACATCAAAGACATCTTTGAAGATATTGATGCAGCGAGAAAGATCTACCCGCATGTAGAGTCTATCTTTTTAGTCGATGGTAACGTGATGGAGATTAGAACCGAGATGCTGATTTCGATTCTGGATTACATCAAGATCACCTTCCCTGAGATCAAGAATATCTCTTTGTATTCAGGCTTCAATGACTTCCGTCGTAAGAGCTTGTCTGAATTAAAAGAGATTAAGTCGGCAGGTTTAAGCATGGCTTATTCAGGCTTGGAGTCCGGTGACCCAATTGTGCTTGAACGCATTCAAAAGCGCATGACGCGTGAGCATGCAATTGAAGGTATGAACCTAGCCCGTGAAGCAGACATCAAGGTACTGGCTTCTTTCATCTTTGGCCTTGGCGGCAAAGAACGTTCTGTCGAGCATGCGATTAATACCACCAGCTTGCTGAACATCATGCAGCCAGATGCAATTGCACCGATGGCTTTAGCGGTTCAACCGGGGTCGGTGTTGGAAAAAGAAGTAAATCGTGGCGAGTTTGTTTTACCAACACCATCGCAGATCCTGGAAGAAGAAAAATACTTACTCGAAAACCTAGAAGATTTCGATTGCTACTACTGGGGCGACCACGGCAATAACATCTCACCAATGCGTGGCATGTTGCCTCAGGCTCGTAAGCCGTTTCTTGATAAGATCAATCAAGACATCGCTCACAACCCAATCACTAAGCAAAACGTCATTAAAACCTTTGCTTGGTAGTCGCTCGATTTAACTCTTAACGAATAAACGTAAACAAACTAAACGACAGGCGTTGCAGCTCCCTATTATGGAATAATCAAAGTCCAGCAGCGCCTAACGTATATCTTACTTTTTCAGATTCACAGCCCTACCTAAGCCAAAGCCGCTAACAACAAGTCAGTACTCGCTTCCACGTGAGCTGCAATCTCTTGTTCTGTGGGTGCAGGCATTCCCATCAACACACCCTCTCTGACACTCATCACCATACCAAGCCACAGCTTAATTTTGGTTTGTGGTTCTTCAATATCGAATCGCTCGTTGAAAAACTGAGCAAGCACTCGATCGGTATCATCTGGGCCAACGTCCATAAAGCGACTGACCAATTCTGGAGACTTGCTGCCTTCTGCTATCAACAGCTTAAAGGTCGCAATATGCTCGCTCGAAAGGTGAAACAAAACGAAGTCTTTTGCGAAGCCCAATAGCGCTTGTCGAGTATCGGTGTGCTGCAAATGCACCACCAACTTATCGTCTGTCTGGCTACCCATTTGTCTTAACGTCGCTTCAAACAACACATCTTTAGAAGAGAAGTAACGATATAGCGTTTGCTTCGTCATTTTCGCTTCGCTAGCGACTCGGTCCATGCTGGTTTGCACATAGCCTTCCGCGAGGAATATCTCCTTCGCCGCTTTTAAAATCGCGAGTCGTTTCTTCTCTTTGTTCTGCTCAATCTTGCTCATTACTTCATCCACCCCAAAACAGAGATCATACTTTAAAGTATGATTTGTGTTGACTCAACCAATTCTTAAAATCATACTCACCAGTATGATTTATTGATAACAGATAATTGGATAGAGAAATGACGACAATGAACCTCCCTAAAACTGAAGCAAGAAGCACACGAACCCTCGGCTTTACCCTCGCGATCGCAGGTGCCGTGTTAATGAGTATTGATCCAATCTTCATTCGTTATGCCGGTGTCAGTGGATTCGATACTGCCTTTTTGTTCGGCTTATTCAGCGCAATCTCGATGCCGATTTTGCTTAAGTTCAACGACAAACGTGGTATCCGAAAAGCAGTAGTGCAGAGCGGTTGGCCATTGTTAGCAGCGGGCATTCTTATGCTCGGCAGCGCCTCTGGCTTGGTGTTCAGCATCAAGATGACCTCGATTGCCAATACCTTTGTGATCCTCAGTGCAGCCCCTGCTGTGGCCGCTATTTTCAGCTGGTTGATCTTGAAAGAAGCCACTAGTCGATCGACTTTGGTTGCCATTGTTGCGGTGATGATTGGTATTACGATTGTCGTTTCAGGTTCGTTTTCTTCAGGCAATTGGATGGGCGATGCGTTAGCTGTGTTCGCGGTGATCTGTTTATCTATGATGTTTACCTTGCTGCGTAAATATCAAGACGTCAGCCGATTGGCGAGCGTTGGCCTAGGTGGCTTATTGCTAGCGGTTGTGATGTTTTTCTTTGCAACGCCATCAAGCTACAGCGTTGAAACGTGGTTAATCATGGGCATGATGGGCTTGTTTACGGCACCTGTTGGCCGAGTGTTATCTATGGTCGCAACACGCCACATTACCGCGCCAGAGGTATCAATGACTCTGATGTTGGAAACTGTGTTAGCACCAGTTTGGGCGTTTATCTTCTTCACCGAGATCCCGCCAACAACCAGTATTATCGGTGGTGTGGTGATCTTGATTACGATCTTCATCTACACCTTAGTGACCATGAAAAACGATGACAAATAAATCGATTAATAAAGAACTAAATAAAGAACTAAATAGGAGCTGAATATGTCTGCTGAACTGAAATTTATTGGTCGAATTGCTACGCCTTATCACTCGGTTTCGGAGTGTCCGAATAACATCCAACCGGACAACGGCCCGATCTGTGAAATTATCTTAGATGACGTTTACCAACAAGGTTTGCTTGGTTTAAAGACAGGAGACCACATCCTGATCTTGTATTGGTTAGAAGACGCAAAACGAGACGAACTGATACAAAGCTGGAATGAAGAGACGCCGACTAAAGGCACCTTTGCACTGCGTTCACCGCACAGACCAAACCCTATAGGTGCCGCCGTGCTACCGATTGAACAAATAGAAAATGGCACAGTGACAGTAAGAGGCTTGGACTGCTTGAACAACACACCACTGTTGGATATCAAGCCGGCGATCTATAAAGAGAAGGGATAAGCGAGAAGTTGGTCTTCCTAAACCAAAAGCGAACTGTGCGTTAGCGAAAGGTTGGTATTACGCATGCTTGATGAAAGCTTGGCTTAACTGCTGAAAGAGTGAATCTACGTTGGGAAGGCTCGTCAAATGCGCGGACAACAGCGTATGAACCTGCGCATCCACCACGGTCGGGTTATCGCAAATTTGATTATAAAAATTCACGGCCGCAACGATGTTCTCTAGGCCGGCATCTAACAAGATACAAGCTTGCGAAAGTACAATTTGGCCGCCCCCTTGTCTAAGCAATACACGTTGCGCAGTACCCACTATTTTTTGTTTATTGATATTGAGGTTGTAGTCACCATCACAATAAGAGCCGGGGGTGGCGTGTACATCCACATCGATGCCCAATTCTTTGAAAAACAGGGTTAATACATTGCACAGATGTCGATACGCTTTTTGGATGTTGTAAGCTTCATCACGAGGCCAATGGTAGATGTGCGACAGGTTAATGATCCCCGGCAGTTGAGGAACGGGAGCGCCACCTGTTTTACGCGAGGTGAGCTGCCAGCCTTGTGCCGCGAGTTGCTTTCTAGACTCTACGGTCACTGGCCACTTTTTACCTGCGGGCAAAACGAGTGTCGGCGTTTTTGCTTGCCAAAGCATTAAGGCTTGCCCAATCTCACCCGCCTGTATCTGCTGCAATAATTCAGCTTCTTTTTCAAACGCACGATCAACATCAATGTGCGGGTAACGTACGAGTTTATTCGTTAACTTCAATGCACTTTCCTCTACAGGTTGTGGTGACCTACCATTTAACGTTCTGAAATGGTTGATGATAGATAAGACTATATGGGATGGAAACAGCGCCAAAAGTTAGTTATTGGCGCCATAGTATTTGTTATACATACATTGCGCCATAGTTTGCTAGAAAGCCGATTGGAAGGAGCAATATCCATTGAGGAAGCTTTACAAAAACCTTCGCTCCAAAAAAATACAGCCCAACAGCCACAAACACCGATGCATACAGAATATACAAAAAACCTAGCAACTGGATTAGGAAATAGAGTGAATCAATACCATACCAACCGACGTATAAAAGCATTAATGAGCTAACAAACAAAGTGACCGAGACAAGATGCCAACAAGCTAGAAGTGTCGCTTTCGGTATATCTTCGAGCTTCGATTTAAGAAAAGGTCTAACCGGGTCTATTTGACCGGCAAATACATGCACTAACGTAGTAAACAGGGCTAATAACCCCGAGCTAAATATCCATATATTCATAAAACACTCCGTACATATGACGCCAAGTTAAGGTGTGAACAACGCTACTACCTTACCTAAAACATTGTGTCATAAACACTAAACTTACTTGAAGTGAGAGCGCCAAGCGTTGTGAATCACTCTAAATTTATTGTTATGTTTGCTTAGAAGCGCCTGAATGGCTTAGCAAACACCTGATATTTATCGGCGTAAACTATTTTACCAGGGGTTTCTGTTCTTAGTTGATCAACTACGACCCCCTTACTTTCAACTAAGAAAACAAACTCACGTACTTTAGATATGTGTTCAGAGGAAGACTCAAGAAACCAACTGATATACACATCAGATTTCTTAGACTTCTGTTTGTTTAAGTAGTCTAGAGGAGATTCAAGGTTTTCATCGAACCACCCCATCACCTCGGCGATGTGTTCAAGTTCATAGTCGTAGAATACTTCTTGTTTCTTCATACAACTGATTGCCTGAAATATGCCTGTTCTCTGATTTGAATCCTCATCGAACTGATCAACGACAAATCGTACGTACATTTTTATACCTCAAACATAACGCTGCGTTAAGGTGTGACAAGCGTTTGCCACACTTGAGCGAAGCGAAACCGGCAAGCGTTTGGAATCACTCTTAAACGCTTTGTTATGTGCGTAGTTTCCATTCTAGTGCTTTAGCCTCGTGCTCTTTGATAAAACTATCCTTGCCGTGACAATATATCTCAATATCGTGATTACATTGAGCTGCTACCTTTCTCTTTAGTTGCGCATAAGACTCGAGAACTTCGGGATGAGCGGCAAGGTAATCACGAAACACTAAATGGCGGTAAACATGATTGTCACCCCTGACAAAGGCATGAATCTGATGAGTTCTATCGTCGCCGCCCTTTCGATAGTACCTTCTACCCGAGATCCCAAATTCTCCCATAACTTCATATCCGAGAGATTCAAACCTCGACGTGTGAGCATCAAGCTCAGACAGTGAGCTGCACTCTATAATGATGTCAATTATTGGCTTTGCTGCCAAGCCATTAACCGAAGTACTGCCTATGTGATGGATACCCTCGATAGCGCTACCCAGCGCATTAACCAAAGCCTGCTTCTCGTTCTCAAATTGATTCGACCAGTCCGGATTATAGTCAATGACTTCGACTTTCATATAGATAATTCCATTAAATATCAGCCAATTATAAAGTTTGTCACATACAAGGGGTCGCAAGCACATAACGCCAAGCTAAGCTGTGAGTGAACGTGTGCCATGTTTGAGCGTTAGCGAGTTCGGCACGCGTTCGCGAATCAGTCTTTAGCGCCTTGTTAGCCCTTTTGCCAAATTTGGTACGTATAATCAATATTTGAACTAAATCGCTGTTCAAAAACTAGAGTCAAATCTCTTGGTAGTTCAGGGAAGAAAATATCACCAGAGATATGTTTATGAATTTTTGAAATATGAATTGTGTCCACTTGCGTAATGAGTGACTTATATATTTGACCACCACCAGACACAAACGCATGCTCGGTTACTGTTTCTAAATAACCCAAGGCGTCTTCAACACTTTTGAAATATAAAACATCAGGATCGTTCGATGTAGATGGAGAACGAGAAATAACCGCATATTTACGGTTTGGCAGTTTTCCCATTGATTCAAAAGTTTTACGGCCAAGTAGCAACCATTGATTAAAAGTCATTGCCTTAAACAACAGCTGCTCACCCTTAACAATCCAAGGTATATCCAGGCCAGAGCCAATTACTCCATTTTCAGCTACCGCTGCCATCAATGATAATTTCAAATTTATCTCCATAGGGCTAACATTTTAATATTGTGCAAGCACGAATCCATCCGCTTAACATATCAAAAAGGTCACTCATAACCAACTGAATGCTATGCATTTAATATAAAAGTGGGTTTAAACATTAAGTGTGAAAACGTGCAAGTACACATTGCCGCCTATATAACGCTCGCTTTCATTCTTAACCACTCACCAATCTATATATTAATCAATAACTTAAAATCAATCTCTCGTTAAATTCGTGCTCAATCAGAGTTAAAAACCACTCTTTTTTAAGTCATTAATTATTCAACAAGCAATAAACTGTCTGTATGTACAGATTTTGTGAGGGGGATATATGGCGAGTCAATTCATGCAGGCAATTTGCGAACATATGACGATGCGGGGCTATAGTCGCAGGACAATCAAAGCCTACTGTTATTGGATTAAGTACTACATTCATTTTCATTAAATGAAACACCCTGAACAGATGCATGCACCTGAAGTTGTCTCCTTTCTTTCTCATTTAGCTAATCAACAAAAAGTCGCCATCAATACTCAAAAGGTAGCGCTCAATGCTCTAGCCTATTTATACAATCAATTTATTAAGCAACCTCTAGGAGACTTAGGGTTTAGCTATGCGACTCGGTCTCGAAAAATTCCTAGCGTACTCAATCATTCGGAAGCTATCTCGGTGATCAATGAAATAGATCCTAAATATCAACTGTTTTTTCGCTTGTTGTATGGTTCAGGTTTGAGAGTATCGGAATGCCTGAGGCTTCGAGTACAAGATATAGACCTAAAACAAGGGTCTCTCACTGTTCACGATGGGAAAGGAAATAAAGACCGAGTGACAATTTTAAGTTTTTCACTCACTGAAGCTATACAAGACAAAATTGCACAAGTTGCAGTTCTGCTTGCTAAAGATAACTTGAATGGGTTTGGGCCATCTTTGCCTCACCGATTAGGCAAAAAATACCCGAGTGCCTATCGACAACTTGCTTGGATGTACCTATTCCCATCAAAATCCGTCACTCAACACCCAGAGTCGGGGATAGTATGCCGACACCACCTACATGATTCGGCACTCCGAAAAACGCTGAAGAAGGCGACTAACTCTAACAAATTGCGCCACAAGCAAATTAGTTGTCATACTTTCAGGCACAGTTTTGCTACGCAACTTCTAAAGTCAGGCTCCGATATCAGAACGGTTCAAGAGTTACTGGGGCACAGTGATGTTAAGACAACTCAGATATACACTCACGTTATTGGGCAACACTTTAGTGGCACGACTAGCCCGCTAGACGGCGTATAACGAAACTCCATCATCGATAGTTGAACCTTGGCTTGATGGCTTTTGTCTAACAAGGTTGTCTGATATGGTGGCGGCAGAACTTCAGCAATTGTTTAGATAGTATTGAATATGAAAACACTAACCATACTTGATGGCGGCATGGGCCGAGAACTTAAAGAAATTGGCGCGCCATTTTCTCAACCGCTTTGGAGTGCTCAAGCGCTGATTGAAGCACCCGAATTTGTCAGCCAAGCGCATCAAAACTTTGTCGATGCAGGTGCTGAAATCCTGATCACCAATAGCTACGCGTGTGTGCCTTTTCACTTGGGTGAAGCGCTCTTCGAGCAACGAGGTTTTGAACTGGCTGCGCTATCTGGTGAGCTGGCTAAAGCAGTTGCTGACAATGCTTCTCACACCGTGAAAGTCGCGGGCGCGATTCCACCGCCATTTGGCAGCTACCGACCAGATTTATTCAAGGTAGAAGAAGCCGCGCCAATCATCCAAACGCTTTACGATGCCCAAGACCCAAACATCGACCTTTGGATAGCAGAAACTATCTGTAGCCTACAAGAATTCGATTCCATTCATGCGGTACTTAAGCAGTCAGATAAGCCGTGTTACTACGCATTCAGTTTGGAAGATACCAAGGGCGATTTTGCCAATATTCGTTCTGGCGAGAGCGTAACAGACGCGATCAAACTTGCCTGCCAATCGAACGCAAAAGGCATTATGTTTAACTGCTCAGTGCCTGAAGTGATGGATCAAGCCATTATGGATGCTAAAAAAGTGATCGAAGAACTAGGTTGTGATTTAGAAATTGGTGTCTACGCCAACAACTTTGCGCCGATCAGCAGCGAACATGAAGCGAATGATATGCTTCAAGAAATGCGTGAGCTAGATGGCCAAGGTTATTTAACTTATGTAAAACGCTGGCACGCATTGGGTGCGAATATTGTCGGTGGCTGTTGTGGCATCGGGCCAAAACACATTCAAGCCCTAGCCGATTGGAAACGCTCCAGACAGAGCTGATCCAGAGCTTCAACTAGAATAAAATAAATAGAGAACAGGTTGAGAAATCTGTTCTCTATTTGTATGTGGCGCCTCTGAGTACACTGATACAAAACAACGATTTGGAGCAACTGATGAGCGACACGCAACGAAAAATTAAATGGGGCATCGCAGGGCTAGGCAATATCGCCAATCGATTCGCAGCGGCAGTCACAGAACACTGTCTGCATGGTGAACTGTATGCCGTTGCCGCAAGAGATCACTCCCGCGCTGCCACGTTCGCCAATAAGTTTGGTTGCGACAAGGCTTATGGCTCTTATGAAAAGATGGCGAATGACCCAAGTGTTGAAGCGGTTTACATCGCTACGGTTCACCCATACCACCAGCCACTCGCCGAACTGTTTCTAACGAGTAATAAGCATGTATTGGTTGAGAAGCCGGCTTTTACCAACCTTGCTGACTGGCTTGAGATGAAAGCCCTCGCCAAGCAAAATGGCGTGATGCTGTTAGAAGCGATGAAAACCGTGGTGTTTCCCGCGTATCGTGAGCTTCAATCATTTTTGGTCGACAACAACATTCAGATAGATTCAATCGAAGCCAGCTTTGGCAACCATCACGACTATGAGCCCGATTTGTTTATCTTCAATCCGGATTTATCTGGCGGAGCAACACTCGATGTTGGGGTCTATGGGCTTTGGTTCTTTTACGATCTGTGTCGAACGCTGGGTGTAAACCCTTCAAAACCTCAGGTAGAGATGTCGTGTCTTTATGAGGGAGCGAATGTTGATACCGATGCATGCTTTACATTCTCTGGTGATATGAACGGTAAGATATCGGCATCAACAGCGCAAAACCTTCCCCGATCAGCACACCTGAGTGGGCCTGATACTAAGATCACCATTCACGAAAAATGGTGGAATCCGGCCTTTATTGAGATTGAACATCAAGGGCAGAAGTCGACCATCAACAAACGAGTGACGGGCAATGGGTTCGAATTTGAAATCGACCATTTTTCAGATTTGGTGCTTCAAGGCAAAACTGAATCGAATATCCTAAGCTCAGAGATAACCTCTCGAGTTCTCGATACGATGGAAAAAGCACTCATTGACTCTGGCTATCCACATTTAACTCAACCTCGTCGTTAGGAAAAGCAAATTGGGCAACCTTAAGCGCAAGCTTGAACTGTATGAAAAGATATTTCAGGCTTTTGGGCCTGGAGTATCACATTGTCAGGTTAACCAACTGGCCACACTGCTGCACGTGAGTGAACGTCATGTCCAGACCTTACTCAAAGCGATGACAGCGCAAGGCTGGATTGAGTGGCAAGCCAGTTCAGGCCGAAGTAAGAAAGCACAGCTGACGTGTCTGGTTGAGCCCATTGAGGCGTGTTACCAATACGCACAAACCCAAGCTGACGCAGGCAACATAGAACAGGTGTTTAGCACCTTAAGCTTCAACGGCCGCAATGCTGGCGCTGAGTTACAAGCCTTTCTAAGCAGCACCAATCCGTCGGCGCAGAATATCGCGTATATCCCGTTTCACCGAGAGCTCGAGGCTCTTCACCCTCAACGAGTACTTAGGCGCACCGAACGTTTCTTAGTGATGCAAGTTTGCCAACGCCTAACCTCAGTTAAGCACGGCAAACTCAGCGGCGATTTGGCGTATCATTGGCAGCCTAATCTAAATGCGACACTGTGGCACTTTCAGATTCGTAATGGTGTTCAGTTTCATAACGGAAGAACTCTCGAACCTCAAGACATAGCGCGTAACCTTAACTCGCTCTGCCAAAGCAAAATATGGCGGCGCTGTTATCAGCATATTGATGAGGTCTCTATCGCGGCAGGCAATGTGGTTGTCGTGAAACTGAATCAACCTGATTGGCATTTACCGCGCCTACTTGCCAGAGCTGAAGCTTCCGTATTTGATCACTCATCACCAACTGATAGGCTGATTGGATCTGGCGCGTTCTCATTAGACATATTCTCAAGCAAGATGTTGAGATTGAGCCGTAATAGCGCCTATTCACACAGCACGCCGATTCTCAATCGAGTCGAGTTGTGGGTCTATCCAGAATGGGCACAGAGCAAAGCCTGCGCTCAAAATCAGGTGTGCGTGAAACTGCCCGAAAAGACGACCACCGTGCGTGGCGATGACCATTCTTCTCAACCGGATTTCGGCTCAACCTTCTTTAAGATTCAAAGCCCGATGTTGTCGAAAACCGTTCGCGAATTCACCGTTGAAGACACCTCTGAATGCCAAGCCCTTTTCGAGCAGTTGTCAGTGTCTGGCGACCACAAAACCAACGTGGAATATGGCCACTACCTAACTACCAAAGACGTCGCGTTGTGTAGCATTATTGATGAGAACGACACCTTCACTTCGTGGTTAAGCTTTTTCACTCGCTTCCCGTTTGAGGACTTAACTTTACCTGCTGAGATGCTAGAGAAAATCGAAAAAGGCTTAACCTCAATAACAAACCAGCCAAACTTTGAGTTAGCGATGAATACACTGTTGGAACTCAAGCATTGGTTGAATGACTCTGGGGTTGTGGTTGAGCTCAAGCAAGAGGCGTTCAACTTAGAGGTTTCTGAAAAGATACACGGCGCGCAAGTGAATGGTTTCGGTTGGTGCGAACTCGACAAGCTGTGGATTAGCCATTTGTAAGTCTAGCCATGTTCAAAAATAAGTCATTAGGCACAGCGACTTATCTTTAACACTCCCCTGCCAATAGCAAAGAAATGGAGTGCTAATGTACTCTCGAAGTGAGACTCAACAAATATAAGCACAAACTAATTAGACCCAATAAGAAGGTAAACCATGACTCGACACCTAAAAGGCTCATTACTGTTTCTTTGCGCATTCTCTTTTAACAGCATGGCGAGCACCCAATGCGACGCACTAACTGGTTGTGAAAAGAAATTCTGTGAGATCGAATATCAAATAAAGAAAGCGGAGCAGTACGATAATCAGTACAAAGTGGAGCGATTAACCACGGCCTTGAAAGCGGCGAAAGAAAACTGCACCAATGAGGGTTTGAAGGATGATCTCCGCGAGAAGATTGAATCCAATGAACAAGATTTGGCTGAATACCAAGCCGACTTAGAAGAAGCAAAAAGAAACGATAGAGCGGATAAAATCCGAAAATATGAGGGTAAGATCGAAAAAGAACTGCGTAAAATCGATAAATTGAAACAAGAACTGGCTAAGATCCCTTAATCGATAATTGAAACAAAAATGGTCTTACTGCTTAGTAAGACCATTTAGAAAATACCGCTTTATGACGACTTCAGAATCAACCTAGCCAACGCCAGGCGTTATTATCCTACTAGCGCCAATTCAGACTCTTTATAAATCCGGTTAGCCACTTTGTATGCCGCCGGAGACATCAGTGTCTCTTTGCATCTGCGCTTAAACTGCTCGACTTCAATCGTTTGTTCTTCCAGTAAATAGCACAGCTCACTCAAGTAGTTAGCTTCAAACACAGCTTGACCAAGTGGCGTGCATTCGTATCGGCTCGACTCTTGGTAGCCAATTGCGGTCAACACAGACTCTGGCAGCTCCCAGAACTTAGCAATGGTGTAAGTCAGGCGAATAGAGTAGCTGTTCATCAGGCGCTTCAATGCCAACGAGTTAGGCGGAACAGAAGGGTCTACATGTTTGAAGGCTTCTACCATCATCTGGAAAATGATCATCTTGCCTAAGTTGCGAATCAACCCAACAAAGTATGCCGCTGCTTGATCTTCTTGAGATGAAGAGTCTTTCATCAACTCCTTAGAAAACGACGCCGTCTGAACACTGTGATTCCAAATTTTCTCACCGAAGTGACGCCAGTAAATATTGTTCCCCGGCGTGAAGTTCTTCATGTAGCTATTCACCACCCCTTCAACAAGCCCTTGAGAACCCATATTTAGGAATGCTGTTTTTAGGTCAGTAACCTGTTTTTCACCACGCTTATAGAAAGCACTGTTAGCCAGTTTAATCACATCGGCTGCCATACTCGGCTCGCGTTCAATCACTCTTAACAAAGCATCGACATCAAACTCGTCGCTCTGTAATTCTGCCATTAACTTGGTCACAGAGGCTGGCATCACTGGCAGTTCATTAAGCAAAGCTTTTGGAGAGCGAATCAAGCGTTCAATCTGACAAGCGACAAAATCGCTAAATGGGTCTGACTCCGTTCGAAGGCGAGACTCTCCAAACAAATAATCGAGGAACTCACCATCGTGAAGGCTAAGCGTATTATCGACGATTAATGATGATGGTTGAGCTGACGAAGGCGGAACAAAGATTGAAGACCGCACAGAATCAGTAGCAACGATTTGTTGTTGCTCTTTTTGGACAGGCTCTGCAGAGGGTTTGTTTTTTGAATCAACAAAAGGCGAGAATAGTACCTGCAATACCCTTTTAAACATCAATACGGCTCCTAGATGAATACAACATAGATAGGGATATATAACGGCGGTGATTATCGCACAGTTAATTAATAAACCACACAGTGATAAATGAATCATTAACTTTTCAACGGTATAAGATCTGTTACTCAACAGCCTGCGAGACTAGGCCTCCTGTATTCACCAGAAACAAAAAAGCGAGCACATGACACTGGCTCGCTCTTACATAAATTAGATGCGTGACACTGTCTAAAGTTAGCTCTGAGCGACTTCCAACACGATCTTACCAACGTGTTTTTTCTTTAGGAACTCACCTTGCGCTTTATGAATATCGGCTAACGGATAAGACTCTGCGACGATGGCGCCAATCTGCTGCTTCTCAATACGGTTGACTAGATTCTGGAATACCTGTGGTTCTAAAACTGTGCAACCAAAAAAGCTGAGATCTTTGAGATACAGAGTTCGGACATCAAGATCAACCATAGCGCCACCAATTGCGCCAGATACGGCATAACGGCCATGTGGTTTCAGCACTTCAAGGAACTCAGGCCACTTGTCACCTGCCACTAAATCGATAACCACATTGACGCTACTTTCGCCTAGCGCTTTAACCAAATCCGCATCACGAGCAATCACTTCATCAGCGCCAAGTTCAAGTAACTGTTGGTTCTTGCTTGGGCTGGTAATCGCAATCACATACGCGCCGCGAGCTTTTGCTAGCTGAATAGCCGCAGAGCCCACACCGCCCGATGCACCTGAGATAAGCACGCGATCAGGTTCAGCCACGTTGGCACGCGTCAGCATGTTTTCTGCGGTCGAGTAAGAGCATGGGAAAGACGCCAGCTCAACATCCGACATTGTGCTGTTCACCGCGTAAGCGTGCTTAGCTGCTACTTTGGTGTATTCAGCAAAACCACCATCGCACTCAGAGCCGAAATACCATGGCTGTGGTAAATCTTGCCCATAAACCTCAGTCAAACAAGGCTCAATCAGAACACGCTCACCAATACGCTCAGCTGAGACGTCACTACCAACGGCTACGATAAAACCGCATACGTCAGCGCCTTGGATGCGAGGGAATTTCAACGCTTCACCCGACCAACTGGCATCATCTGAATCATCACTTTTCGCATACCAACCGATTCGCGTGTTGATGTCGGTATTATTAACGCCAGCAGCCATGACTTTGATCAGCACTTCATTAGGCTCAATTTGAGGAACAGCAATGTCTTCACGGTACCCAAGCATCTCTGCCCCGCCGTGCCCTAGCATCTCTGCGCCTTTCATTGTTTTTGGCACTTCAAAATTCATACTGTTTCCTTGAGTAATTTTGTCACCATATTCTGTGCCGATGCCACTGCTTCTTTGCCCAATACTGGCCACGCGCTTGATACGCCTTCATGAAGTAGAAAGAGCTCTGAAGCGAGTTCGTCTCTTTGGCTTTGCTTAGCCATTAACGCCTGAACTTCTTTCTTATGCTCGATTACGGCTTGGTTAATTAGTTCGTTGTCAGGAAAAGCAGCCAGTGCGTTCATAGATAAACAACCGTGCGGCGCGTACTCTTCCATCCACTGTTGAAGCTTGTTGAAGATATGAGTAATCGCTTGGTAGCCCGAGCTAGGGGAATCTTCCAACAGCAGACTCAAGTAGCGCTGATGACGATGTTCTAACGCTCCGACGATCATCGCTTCTTTTGAAGGGAAGTGTTTATACAAGGTTCTGAGGCTCACGTTGCACGTGGTTTTCAGCTGTGCAACGCTCGGTTCCGCAAAACCTTGCTGGCTAAACGCCACTTCAAGGCTTGCTGCAATCTGTTCTCTCAACATAGTGCTCTCTTAATACTGAATACCAATCGTAGTAAGTAACAGTGATAGGTAGAATAACTGTTCTACCTATAGGGTAGAGCGATCATTCTACCTGTGTCAATGAGATCTTTTTGTCGTCCTATAAAACAAAAAATCCCGGATCCAATTATTAGATGCGAGATTTAAATTACCAAAACCACTAGATTAATGCTTAGTGAAATTAGGATTCAATCAGTGTTAAAGAATCCAAAATCCCTTTCCCGCTGTGGATCCCGCCTTCATTTTCGCCGGCGGGTTTACTGCGGATCAAGTAGCCCGCGTAACCGTCCAATTCGGTAACTGGTTTGCCTTGATAGTAAGCGGTGAATAGGCCGACTTCGCTGACTAAATCTGTCACTAGCGTTTGTTGGGTGTTACGTACAGCAATGGTCGGCACGTCACGCTCATGCGGGTACAAGCGCTGCATCAATGCCCACGCGTCGTACTCTTCTGGTTTAAGCTGGCTCAGTTGTTCGCTGATGTCGTCACCAAAAACACAATGACCACCGCCCTCGCCTTGGTTTTTCAACACCCACTCTTGCTTATCAGCTTGGGTGTTAAACCATTCAATCGATTCACTGGTGATAGGCTTCATATCAGCCAGAACACTCTTGACCAGTTCGGCTTCTTCTAGCGTTAAACCCCAACGTGCGTATTCTGCTGCTGGCATCATGGTCAGCAGCATTTGCATGGTTTTACTGGTCGCTAATTGCTGGCTTATCGTCGCGTTCATCGCGACATGGTGTTGCTCCATAAACAAGCGAGTCTGGCTTAGCGTGTGGCAACACACCGACTCATCTAGCTCAGGAGCCCAGTAATCTGAATACTGATAACCCGCTCTTAGATACACAACATCGACTGCGCCGACATCTTTCAATAACAGGCGTTGATTATCGCCCGATGAAAGCTGACAGCTCAATTGTTCAAAGGTACGACGAACAATGCGAATTCCCTGTTTTTGTAGCTCGACTTCAAGCAAGTGTTGGTCATATACGTTGTCTTCATTCTTTTGCACCACCATCAAGAAAACCGGTTTATCTTGCTCTTTAAAGTCGGTTTTCACTTGCCTTGCAGCATTAGCTATACCATAAGCCAACTGGGTTAAGCCTTGGTTTTCAGCCGGTGTTGCAGATGGGTCTTCTAACCAATCGTTATAAACGTTTGGCCATTGGTTTTGCATGAATGAGTGGAATTCTGTTGCGCGCTGACCAAAAGGTGCCATCCCTGCTGCAATGCCGTTGAACTCAATCACTTTTGCTCCGTGTTGGCGATCGTCCATGAAGTCAGTACGCATTAATAACAACGGTTGGCGAGCAGGATAAAGTCGATGAGACACCTCGCCATGCGCTTGTTGATGCAACTCCATCAAACGGCCAAAAAACGGGTCAGCTTTGGTCATATCACTCAGTGATGACTGCAAGAAATCATGATCTTCGGAAACGTTGCTGATTAACTTGGTGATCAGTGGTGTTACCTTCAACAAGTGTTTATACACCTTACGCTCCATTGTCATTGGAGCCAAACTGAACGGACAATGTCTCGCGGTATTGTCAGCTTGTCGAAACGCGACGCCGTGCATGAGTGCCCACTCACACGTGTCTTCAATAATTTGTTGCGGAATCAATGACGTGAGCATTGGATTCATTTTGGTCTCTCACTATTAACTGGGATTAAGCGCTCTACTAAGACGATGCCCATTCTAAAAAGACGAAAACAAAGCGAAAAATATTTCACTTCTTTGAATACTTCAGTTAATGACTTACATCTGAGTGTCTTGGGTCTTATTGACGATCAAATCACGCAACCATTTATGGCTCGGTTCTGAATCGAAGTATTTATGCCACAGTAGGAACAAACCTCCCGGTACCAAATCGACCGGAACAGGCTTCATCACCAACTCTCCGCTATCAATGTAATCGCGTACCGAGTTGTATGGATAACACATTAACAAGTCGCTCTGCTTGCACAGTTTGATGGCACTGGTGATATCTGAAACGTTAGCCGCCTTGTTGATCTCCAGTTGCTTAGAATTGAGCACTTCCATCAATAGCCAGTCACCCGCACCACCTGTCACCAACTGTATATGTCGATATTTCAAAAAGGTGTCGAGATTCCACTCCTCTTGCAACGCAGGATGGTCATTACGCATCAAACACACCGAGTAATCCAAGCACAGCTCGACGTAGTCAAGTGCATCAGGAATACACTGCACGTGGGTAGAAGCGCGCTCATCTAGCTCAAAAATACCGATCCCAAAATCCACTTCACGCTTTAATAATCGCTTGAAGCTATCGCTGCTCCACGTTGAACTGTTAACGGTAATATGAGGCGCATCGGCGAGTGCAGTCGGCATAAAGTGCGGATAAATCGCCGTGTAGGCGGTTTCGACAAGGTCTATAGTGAAGGTACGCTCACTGTCTTTAGGGTCGAAAACTTCGGGAACGGTCAGCTTTTCGATTTGCAGTAGGATTTGATGGATCTTAGGCGCTAACGCGAGTGCTTTGGGTGTGGGGAATAGCCCTTTGGATTCTCGCTCAAATAGCGGGTCATCAAACAAAGCTCTCAGCTTAGTGAGCTGTTTACTTACCGCAGACTGGCTCAAAAAGAGTCGCTCTGCTGTTTTACTCACACTTCGTTCTTCAATAAGAACGTGTAGGCAAAGCAGCAAATTCATGTCGCATTTAAGTAAGCTTTTAACATCTACCATGATATTCCCTAAATTCAGGTTAATGATGATTAATTGTCACTTTAAATCATATCATGGTCTTGGTAAATTTAGCGCATGTGAGTTAACACGCTCAAATAATAATAGAATTAAGGAATACTCATGGATTTTCTAGCACTACCAAAGATTGATTTACACTGCCACCTAGACGGAAGTGTTCGCCCAGATACGATTATTGACCTAGCAAAACAGTACAATATCGAACTACCTGAAGATCGCGACGCGGTTGTTCAATCTCTAACTGTGCCAGAAGATTGTAAAAACCTAGATGAGTATCTGGCTTGTTTCAGCCTTCCACTACAAGTAATGCAGACTGAAGAAGCGATTGAGCGTATCTCTTTCGAGCTTTACGAAGACGCTGCACTAGAAAACGTTAAGTACCTAGAAGTTCGTTTCGCACCAATCCTGCACGTAAACAAGGGCTTGTCTCTTGATACGATCATTGCAAGTGCAGTAAAAGGCATGAAGCGCGCAGAAGAGAAATACGACATCAAGGGCAACTACATTATGTCTGTACTTCGTATGTTCCCGAAAGATTCTATCAAAGACGTGATCGACGCAGGCCAACCTTACCTAGGTAAAGGCGTGGTTGCGTTTGATATCGCTGGCGGTGAAAAGCCAGGCTTCTGCGCTGAATTCCCTGAGTACACACAATACGCACTTGAAAAAGGCTACCGCATTACAGTTCATGCTGGTGAACAATGGCACGGTCAGAACGTTTACGATGCAGTGACACTGCTTGACGCTGAGCGTATCGGCCACGGTGTTCACATCCAAGGTAACGAAGACGCATACAACATCGTTAAAGAGAAACAAGTTGCGCTTGAAACTTGCCCAACAAGTAACGTTCAAACTAAATGTATTCACAAATTCAGCGACCATCCAATTGCTGAATTCAAGAAAGACGGCATCGTTGTGACCATCAACACAGACAACCGTACTGTGTCGAACACAACCATGACTAACGAAGTGAAGCGGGTGTGTGAAACGTTCGGTCTAACTAAAGAAGACTACGCAGAGATCTACAAGTGCTCTGTAGAGAGCGCTTTTGCTTCAGACGAAGTGAAACAACACCTAATGGGTTTCGTTGAGCAAATCTAATTTGAGCAATTTTGATTGCTAAGTATAAAAACGGGAAGAGAAAGGCTTAGGCTTTTCTCTTTTTTTATGTCCAATTATCCGTATTCTAATATCGATGTTGACGAATGGGATGCAAACAATGAAAACAGAACTCGAGAAAATGCTGTCTGGCGAGATTTTTGATGGCGCAGACCATGAGATAGACCACATGCGCACTCACGCCAGCAAGGCGCTATCAGACTTGAATCAATGTTCAGACGATACTCAGCTACCAAGCCTTCAGGCTAATCTGTTTGGTAAAGTAGGAAACAGCGTTGTCCGTCCCCCGTTTCATTGTGAGTTTGGTAAAACCATTGAGATTGGTGACGACACCTTCATCAACATGAACGTGGTGATGTTGGATGGTGCGAATATCAAGATCGGTAACAATGTTTTAATTGGACCAAGTGCCCAATTCTATACGCCATCACACTCCCTTGATTATCGTAGCCGCCGTAAATGGGAAACCTTCTGTTTACCAATAACAATCGAAGATGATGTGTGGGTTGGCGGTAACTCAGTGATCAACCAAGGCGTGACGATTGGGGCTCGTTCAGTCATCGCAGCTAACTCTGTGGTCAACAGCGATGTACCACCAGACTGCTTATACGGCGGTACGCCAGCCAAGTTGATTCGACACTTGAATACTGAGCAACAGAGCGACTAATTCAGCAACAATCTAAATCTAAGAAAGGCCATGTTTATCACTCAACATGGCCTTTCTTCCATTGATAAGGTGTAATCCCATTTACTCGCTTAAATGCTCTTATAAACTGCGATGAATCGGCATAACCTAAGTGAAGTGCGACATCAGAAATAGTATAGGTTTGCTGTGAAATAACCCGCTTAGCGAAATCAAACGCGAGCGTCTCTTTTATCGCTTTGAAGGTTGTATTTTCTTTATTCAACGCTCTTTGAATAGTACGCTTTCCAATCCCGATCAAATCGCAAAATGTATCTAAGTCGATATCGACTCGACCAATATATGGCGACAAAGCCTCAGTGACTTTGCGAGCATCGGCCATGGGCTTCACTTTGGTTTCCAGCAAATGTTCCACTTCTAACCGATCGTATTGAATACGCATATTCTCTTGCCCAAGGTATTGAGGTGTCTCAGTTTGGATTTTTAACTCGCTTAATGCCTGCGACTTCGTTGTCACTAAATCATATCGAATTGGGTTACCGAGCTCAGCATATTGCGCCTTCAAATAAGCGTGAGTATAAGCGATAAGAAACAACTCAGATTCAACGTGACTAACTGACTGCATTGACGTCTTAAACGAGACAGAAAACTTTGCCCCACTTTGTTCCACAGATAGCTTTTCAATGGGGAAAGAATCAAGGAAATCTTGCATCGAAAGAGCAGGGAATCGAAGTTCTTTAGCTGCTCGGGTTGCACTCTCTAACAGCACAACAATGAAGTCATTCGGGCCTAGGTTAACCCTGATATGGTGTAAGAAGAGGGAAAAAACGTTATACGGAACATAGCTAGCCGATGACGTATCCATACTGAATGGAAGTTTCACTTCTAACGCCAGATCTGCAACCAATGAGCGGCCGAGAGCAAGCGAGTTATCTTCTTGCAAACACTGTTGAAAGTGGTTCACCACACGCTTATCAATCAGAGGAATATCAAGCCCCATCACTCTATCCTTTTCCATATTAACTAGTGACGCAAAATGCACATTTTCATTTCAGAGCTTAGCTACAATTATCTCAAGTTAACAAGGTTCACTTACAGTTTTCACTAATAAAGTGAACCACATAGCCAACAAGAGCAGCTTTGATTGCAAAGTATGACAGGGTTATCAATTTTAAATAATCCCGAGATACCGTCAGGGTCTACTATTAAATATAGATATTGAATAAATGGACTTAAACCAATAATTGAGAGGTTTTCATGTTTAAAAAGATCACGTTAGTAGCAGCGAGTATAGCAATGAGTTTTGGTGTTGCTAACGCCAGTGTTGAAAGCAAAACTTGGCCAGCATCAGACAAAGCCAAAACATTCGTTCAAGACACGATCGTCATTGGTATGCTCGCGAGCCCATATGGAGCGGGCTGGAGTGACGACCAACAATTATTGGATTACTTCCAAGGTGCACGTGACGCGGGTATTACAGGGCATGAATACACCATTACTGCTGCCGACCACAACTTTGATGACTTCTTGTTCCACCATCACAAGCATCGTTCTGTGATGGCAAAACAACCTGATAAGTTCATCGTTGCCCACTCTAATCACGATATTGAAAAAGCCCATACAGAAAGAAAGACTGCCGTTCTATGGAATAGCCAAACTGCGACAATTTTGGAAGAAGATGTCACCAAGATGGCGATTCTTAAAGACATGGGTCTCAAAAGCATGATCTTGTCTTATAACGACATTTTCAGAACAGGTTCGGGACAACTGGCTGCATATAATGGCAGAGACATCGGCTTAACATCTTGGGGAGAGTCTGTTATCGATTCGATGGTCAAGTATCAGGTGATTCTAGATCTCAGCCATACAGGCTCAAAAACGGCTAACGATGCCATGAGTTATATGGAAGAAAACTACCCTGATGTGCCATTTGTATACACCCACTCTGTGCCTGCCGGTTTATACAAAAACGAAGCGAATGCGACACCAAAAGGCTGTTACCGTGCCATTCCTGATGATGAAGCAATACGCGCAGCTAAATCAGGTGGCTATGTTGCCCCAACCTTCACCGAATGGATGATGGACGGCGTTTGGCCTGAAGATATTTCTCCAGTGCAAGCTGCAGATATGATCGACTACTACGTGAAATTGGTAGGCGTTGACCACGTAGGTATCGCAACTGATGATATGTTCTCTACCGCAATGGTTGTGGATTTCGCAACCAAAAACGCGAAAATGTACGACGATGGCGGCTACATGATTGAGGCGTTCAACAAAGGCGCTACCGGTAATGGTGAACTGTCGAAGATCCTAGCAGCGATTACTGATGAACTGTGGAAACGCGGTTACAGCAACGATGATCTTGCTAAGATCTACGGCGGCAACAAGATGCGAGTGTACGCTCAAGTATCTGAAGGTGCTGACCCAGACGAGTTCCAAAAAGAGTATACAAAGCGTCTAAAAGCGCTCACCAAGTTAAGAAATGAAAACTTAGCCATGTAGCTCGCAACTAACAAAGCTCAAGCATTCGAAGCACGTCCTATTGGTCGTGCTTTTTTATTAGCTAATTGCAGGTGACCTCGCCTCACGCTTATCTAACCAAGAAAGAGAATGAAGTCACACACCCAGAAGTAACCCTTGAATTCGCCCTCCAAAACACCCTATATCCCATCATCTAATCGGCCTTCTATGTTAGAATTAACGGCTAGTTCGGAATGCGCTGAGTATCTGATTTAGTTAACTATAATTTAATCACCATGAGTGCTTTTTTAAGTTTTTAGAATGAAAAAATATGAATTAGTTGTCCAAGATATTGTTAGCAAGATCTGTCAAAACAGTATCAATCATAAGCTTCCTGCAGAAAGGGAACTCTCTGAAATATATGGCTTATCTCGATTTACTATTCGAAAAGCGCTAGCCAAGCTAGAAGCGATTGGCATGGTGACATCTAAGGTGGGCTCAGGGTACTTTGTTAATACATCTTTGATTGGAACCCCTCTAGTTTATAACTCGATTACTGAAAACAGCTTTGAAGAAATATCTTATAAAAAGATTCAATTAAATAAGGCGTTACCAAACAACCACGAACAACAAATATTTTCTCTACGTGACGATGAATATATTTGGAAGATCAAACGTCTTAGGTTAATTAATAATAAAGTCGTTCAAATTGAAGAAACAAAAATACCTGTCAGTATCTTTCATGAAATGAACACAGACATCATCGAAAGTTCGCTTCAAAAACACGCACTCGCTCAAGGCTTAGAGATCGACAGTTACTTAACGACTTATCAAGCCATCAACGTATCCAAAGATGATGCCGATTTACTGGGCTGTAAGAAGAATGTCGCGGCAATGAACATCACCAACCGTGGCTTCCTTACCTCTGGCGAATTGTTCATCGTCAGTGACATTATCGACATCAACTATCAATGCACTTATCACACGCCTTTTAACAACGAGAGCATGAATTTCAGAGATAAAAATAGCCGCTAGTGCGGCTAAATTTGATTGAAACAACAGACTATGGCGTATGAATTGAGCCATCTGGTAGTCGACTTTGAGTCCACTCATGAGGGCGGTACATCACAGGAAACTCGGCTGCAACCTCTCGATCCATCTCTACGCCGATCCCGGCGACTTCCGATGCATACAAATAACCGTTGATAGGCTCTGCGGCATTCGGGAATACTTTGTGTGTGTTTTCGTTGTATTCAACATGCTCTTGAATTGCTGCATTATGTAGGTGCACATTCAAATGCGTATTTGCCGCAGCGCCAATTGGCGTCATGTCTGGCGGACAGTGCCATGCAATACGAACACCAAAGTTCTGACATAAATGTCCGAGTTTAAGCGCAGGTGTAATGCCACCTATTTGTGAAACATGACAACGAATGAAATCAATGCGGCGGTTAGCAATCAAAGACTTCCACTCTTCAGGGTTGTTAAACAACTCCCCTAAACCCAATGAAACCGAGCTTTGGCTACGAATGTTATCCAACCATTCCGTTTGGTTTGGCGGAAGAATATCTTCAATGAAGTAAGGCTTATATTGCTCAACTTCTTTGGCAAATTGTATTGCTTGATTTGGGAAAAGGCGCTCATGAACATCATGAAGAATATGGAATTTATTACCATATTTCTCTCTAAGCGACTTAAACATTGTCAGTGTATTGTCCATGTACTGATCTTGGTCGTAGTACGAGCCTTCAGTCGGATTTTGAGTGGTATGTAAATCGGTTGGAACACCACCATAGAAACCAAGCTGACAGCGAATATGCTTGTAACCTTTGTCTAGGAAAGATTCCACCAACTCATAAATACCTTCCATTGTGTCGCTAGTCGCGTGTGTGTATACAGGAATAGCATCACGAGACTTACCACCAAATAATTGATGTAACGGCATACCCGCTAATTTGGCTTTAATATCCCACAGTGCCATATCAACACCGGAAATTGCATTATTGATAACAGGGCCATTTCGCCAATAAGCGTTGACCATCATCATTTGCCATAAGTCTTCAATATTATTGGCATTTTTACCAACTAGAAGAGGTTTTAGATACTCATCGACCATTATTTTTACAGCAAGCGGTCGTTGTTGGAAGGTCGCGCAACCAAAGCCTGTCACACCTTCATTGGTTTCAACAACAACCGTGATGAGGTTATGCCTATCTGGCTTGGTAATAATACAATGGATATCGGATATAATAGTTTCTTTCACAATTAAATAACCTAAACTAACTTCAACTCTTATTATCTAACCGTGTTAAAAAGCACATTTCAAGCGTTAAATTTCATGCAAAAATAATTGGTACGTTTAGTGTTTTTTTTTGATAAACAAAACATACCAATTGGCCCAAAACGGTCGAAAATAATTTATTCGAATTTTAAGTGTGATTGAAGTCTCTTTTTATCCCATTGGATTTAAATAAGTTATCGATATGATTACTGGAGTTAAATATATCCCAGTAACAGGTGTAGTATGCAAATTTTTGAAAATAATGATGCTGTTATGAATAACTCTAAGTCATCGTCTAAAAAGAAAAATTTCAGAGAAAATATACAGTTATTAGTCACTGCACTTGGTGGTGAAGATAATATCGTGAGTCTCACGCACTGTATGACAAGACTAAGATTCAAATTGGCAGACGAGTCTCTGGTAGACGAAGAGGCTATCAAGCAGATCGCTGATGTGAAAGGTGTGGTACTTCAACAAGGCCAAACCCAAGTCATCATCGGTGTTGAGGTCGAGAAGTGGTTCAACGCGCTATCAAACACTCAACAAGCTGACGCTAATCCGGCTGATGAGCTAGAGAAAGGCAAGCTGTTCCAGGGCGTGATGCGTATTGTCGCAGGCATCTTTGGCCCTGTCGTTCCTGCAATTGCTGGCGCTGGTATGTTGATGGGCCTGTTGTCTGGTCTTATTGCGACCAATGTTATCTCTGAAACCTCAGACACAGTTTATTTCTTCCGCTCAATCTCTGTTGCTGTGTTCTTCTTCTTACCTATGCTGGTTTCTTTCTCTGCAGCCAAAGTATTTAAAGTAAACGAATATATTGCGCTGGCTGTCTCTTCAGCGATGTTGGCACCCAAACTAGTCGATAAAGCAGTACTCCTCAAAGATGCTGGCGCGGTACCAGAATTGACGGTGTTAGGCGTTATACCGATTGAACTGCTTAACTACGGCGGCGCAATTGTTCCTGCGATTCTAGCAATCTGGTTATTGTCTAAAGTGACTCCGTTAGTTGACCGTCTAGTTCCTTCTTCTGCGAAGCCTGTATTTACACCACTGCTTGCCTTTACGGTAACTTCGACCATCACGCTATCATTTGTTGGCCCTGCTGGTATCTGGCTAAGTAACGGCGCGGGTTGGGTAATGAGCTCGCTACTGGAGATATCTCCTACGTTAACGGGCTTTGTGTTTGGTCTAACTCGCCCGATTACGATTGTGTTTGGTATTCACCACAGCATGACGCCGATTAGCCTGAACAACTTTGCTCTGTATGGTAAGGATTTACTAATGCCGATCATGTGTTTAGGTAACATGGCAATTGCTGGCGCGACAATGGCTATCTGGCACAAGCAACGTAAAACAGTTTCTAAAGAGCAATCTTCAATCACGATGGGCTCAAGTGTTACCGCTATCTTAGGCATCACGGAGCCGGCTCTATTTGGTGTACTAACGAAATACACCAAAGCGATGATGACCGCGAGTTTGGCGGCAGGTGTTTTCGGCGCTATCTCGGTAACGATCGATACTCACTTAACGAGCTACATTCTTTCTTCTGTCTTCAGCTTGCCAGCTTACCTTGCTGGCGGTACGCAGAACTTTATCCAAGCGATTATGGGTGTGGTTGGTGTGTTTGTACTGTCTTACGTACTAACACTGTTGTTCGTAAAGCTAGACAACAAATAACACTTCCTCCCAACCTATTGGGAACAGAATCAACGTGGCTACCTTCCTTGTAGCCACGTTCCATCATTTATAGCTAGCAATACCCATTCTTCTGTAAGGGCCACTTATGAGCCATATTGCGATTATCGGCGAGTGTATGATTGAGCTGAAC
Source organism: Vibrio sp. L3-7 (assembly GCF_963898195.1). Lineage (NCBI taxonomy): Bacteria > Pseudomonadati > Pseudomonadota > Gammaproteobacteria > Vibrionales > Vibrionaceae > Vibrio > Vibrio sp. L3-7. The sequence goes on from NZ_CAWQUW010000004.1 coordinate 116,088, forward strand.
GGCGCTCCATTCGGAACCATGCAACAAACCTATGGTGGAGATACGCTCAATGCCGCTGTGTATTTGAACCGAAGTGCCACCAGCCATTCCAGTTCGACAAATACTCCTAGGATTCGTACCAGTTACGTCACGGCTCTTGGAGCAGATTCCATTAGCCAAGAGATGCTTAAGCGTTGGCAAGATGAAAGGTTATCAACCGATTTAGTGCTTATCGACGAACAGCGCTCGCCAGGCCTGTATCTGATTCAACTCGACGATGTTGGCGAACGCACATTTCTATATTGGCGTAATGACTCCGCGGCTCGCTACATGGTACAGCACCCAGATTTCGACAAGATAACCGCCCAACTTTGCGATGTTGATATGGTATTTTTGAGCGGTATTTCTCTCGCGATATTGCCACATGGCGATCAGTTAAAGTTACTCACTATCATTCAAGGCCTACATGAACGTGGCGTTACCATCGCCTTTGATAGTAACTATCGACCAAAGTTATGGGACTCAGAAGACGCAACCAAAGAATGCTATCTATTGGGCTATAAAGCTACAGATGTCGCCTTGGTTACCTTCGACGATGAGCAACTTTTGTGGCAAGACGCACACCCACAAGACACCATAAAAAGATTGCATGCACTCGGCGTCAAAACCGTTGTTGTGAAGCTTGGTCCTGAAGGCTGCTTGATCAGCGAAAACCCCGAAAATGAGCCAGTAAAAATCAAAACGACACCTGTCGAGACTGTGGTCGATAGCACCTCTGCTGGCGACTCTTTTAACGGTGGTTTCTTATCTTGCTATCTCGCTGGAGGTTCTATTGAAGAAGCTTGCCACCAAGGTAATGCATTAGCCAGATTGGTGATTCAACATCATGGTGCAATCATCCCAAAATCCATCACAGACACTCTTTCAAACTGATATTAAGAAGTACACATGTCTACAATTAACGAACAGCTAAAAGCACTTAAAGTCATCCCTGTTATCGCAATTGATAACGCAGAAGATATTATTCCACTCGGTAAAGTCTTGGCTGAGAATGGCATTCCCGCCGCTGAAATTACGTTCCGTTCAGACGCCGCTGTTGAAGCTATCCGACTGCTTCGCCAAGCTCAGCCTGACATGCTGATCGGCGCAGGCACGATTTTGAATGGTGAACAAGCACTGGCCGCGAAAGAAGCAGGCGCAACCTTTGTGGTATCACCGGGATTCAATCCAAACACAGTTAAAGCATGCCAAGAGATCGGCATCGATATCATTCCTGGAGTGAACAATCCAAGCACCGTTGAAGCGGCATTAGAGATGGGCTTAACAACCTTGAAGTTCTTCCCTGCTGAGGCGTCTGGCGGTATCAATATGGTGAAATCGCTAGTCGGACCTTATGGCGATATTCGATTGATGCCTACTGGTGGTATCACGCCATCAAACATTGGCAACTACCTAGCCGTTCCTCAGGTATTGGCATGTGGTGGCACTTGGATGGTGGATAAGAAGCTCGTCGAAAACAAAGAGTGGGATGAGATTGCACGCCTAACAAGAGAGATTGTTGAACAGGTTAATCGCTAAGTAGTTAAGTAGTTAAGTAGTTAAGTAGTTAAGTAGTTAGTCTAAACTGTTCGCAGATTTGGAAATGCGTTACATACAAAAAGAGCGAGAGGCTAGCCTCTCGCTCTTTTTATTCAAACCCAGAAATTATCCTCCAACCCCTTGATTGAGTAACCAATAGCTCACCGGATTATCAGGGCACTGATAAGGACCGCATTCGACAAATGTTGCAACAGCATTCAATGCCACGACTGCTATTGCCAATAGACACACAATGCGTCCAAAACTACTCATTTTGTAGGGTTCGTGAGACTCGACTTTATTGGTTAGTATCAAGATCACGGCAACACCCAATATGGTTGCAGCGAACAACACAAAAGCCCATGTGTAATAGTGCATTCCCAAAATAGGACTGCCATAACCAGGAGTTCCGGGAATTACGTGCAAAGAGACTTGTCTTAGCGATGTGGCCACACCATACAAAGCGCCAATCAGAATGACGCCATAGTGACGAGATTGAGGCCCATAAACCACATTCAGCATGAAGCCGAATGCCACCATCACAAAACCAATGCGCTGCAACAAACACAAAGGACAAGGAAGCTCATTGAGAACAAACTGAAGAATGAAGCCGATCAACAAAACGGCTGTCATCCCCAGCAAACCAAGCGTATTCAGGAAAGTTAACTGATTTCGATTCATGCTAGCTCCTTACAATAAGATAGATAGTGGATCAGTCGCATGGTGGTTAAACCAATACAAACCCAAGATCACTGAGCCAGCGAAAAAGCCATACGCGGCGGTCTTCTTGCCGAAAAACCCGCACACCATCGCCACAAGTAATAACAAAAACAGTAAAGACATCATAAGGGGAATCCCCTCCTTATTTATCGAATTCAGTCATATTGAACATCACAAAAACACCCACACCTACGCCCTTAATCATGTAACTTCGGTAAATCTATGGATTACGGATTTAAAATCATCAACTTAATAGTTGTTAGTAACCCCTAAACTGTCAAGTTAGAGCCTATCTATTGATGCCCATGCAACCTTCACGATATGGTTTGTAAAACTGACAGTCGATAGAAATGACAGCATTGGAGGTCATGTGGAAGCAGTTAAGCTTGGTGGTTACCAAGATTTATTTCTGCTTTACTAACCCATAGCCCTTTAACTTTGTTAACGCAACCTTGGCTCTTTTCCTGCCATCCCACCCTCCAACCCAAGAGCTAATAAATGGTCACTAACCTGAGGCCTGTCATATGAAAACATCTTCCTTTCACAACGAACTCCGACTTCAACAAGTCGATTTAAGGCTATGAACTAATTTGAACAGGCTACTTAAGGATTTTCATCCAGACATCGAACAACTCGCTTAAGATTTAGTTACCCCTAACTATCCGTCACCGTTAACGGCCTTTTACCATCACACGCACCTTTCTCAAGATCGTATAGCGGACTGGCTCCATGGCTGCTCCATCGATGATCTTCCCGAGCCAATTTTCTATATTGAGTCGGCGTGACGCCAATGTATGTTTGAAAGGTTTCATAGAATCGGCTGCTCGAATTGAAGCCCACCGTGAGTGAGATATCGAGAATAGTTCTATCCGTATCACTCAACAAAGCGCGAGCATGATTAATACGCATCGCAGTAATGTACTGCTTAATGGTCATTTGCATCGTTCGCTGAAAAACGTTCATGGCATAGTTACTATGTAGTCCAATATGTTCCGCAATATCTTTCACGGTTAATGGCTGGTTGTGATGCGTGGCGATGTATTCCAACATTTGACTGACATAAAATTGAGAGTGTTTCGACACCCCTTTTGAGGTCGATTTGTCCTGTCGATTTACGAGCAGTTGTTGCCAACCATCAAGGCAGATTCGCTTAAGCATCAAGCCAATTTCATCAATGGCCAACTGCTGGCGACTTTCTGACGAGTGCTTTATCTCTTGTGCCCAACGGGCAATTTCGAATTCACTGATCAACGAACAAGAATTCGATTGCAGCACACTACCGTGAGTTATCTGATTGACTAAATCCCGACTGAGAGCCCACGACATAAAGTGGTGAATCGGTATATTGATGATCCCCATATTATGGCATTGACCAGGATTCGTAAGTCGATGCGGTACCGACGCCCAAAACAATCCAATCGACCCACTTTTAACCACAACAGGGCTGCCGTTAATGATGTACTCAACATCATCCCCAAAGGGAATGTTCACCTCAATTTGACCATGCCAATGATAGCCAGGCATAGAGTGAGGAGCCCTGAGTTCGATATCGATTTTCTCATAGGAAGAATAAAGAGAAAGCGGGCTTACCGATACGGTCTCGGATGAGTACTTGTCTAAAGTGATAATTCTCACCGTATCTGGGGCTGATTGCGGCATATCTCACTCCTTAGGAAATCGTATAACTGACTTTTAGCAGTTCCTCGATAATAAAACTCTGAAGGCGATCATAGAGCCGTAGTACCCCATTTCATAAGATCAATACTATGTGATAAGAGTCAGTATCTTAGGTGCAAAACTGGCTTTCTTACACCGCCACTATCCTTGAAACACAGCAAGTTATCCCATTTCCTAAGATTTCTATTTGGTGATTTGAAAATATTAGAAAACAGGAGAGCTATTAGATTATCTGAGACGAATCGACATGGGTGCTAGGTGTAATTTATCTGCATCAACAAAGAACTCAGAGAGATAAAGGATTCCACTATGCAAAGCCCTAAAATCACATTCATCGGTGCTGGATCAACCATTTTTGTTAAGAACATTCTTGGTGACGTTTTCCACCGCTCAGCACTACAAAACGCGCATGTCGCCTTGATGGATATTGATGAGACCCGATTAGAAGAGTCTCATCTTGTCGTCAGTAAATTGATGGAATCATCAGGTGCTACTGGCTCTATTTCGTGTCATTTAAATCAGAAAGAAGCGCTACAAGGTGCAGATTTTGTCGTCATTGCTTTCCAAATAGGCGGTTATGAACCCTGCACAGTCACAGATTTTGAAGTGTGTAAACGCCATGGTCTGGAACAAACGATCGCAGACACGCTAGGTCCGGGCGGCATTATGCGTTCACTACGCACTGTCCCACACCTTTGGAGTGTCTGTGAAGATATGACCGAGGTTTGCCCGAATGCCACTATGCTCAACTACGTCAACCCTATGGCGATGAACACGTGGGCAATGTACGAGAAATACCCGCACATCAAACAAGTCGGTTTATGCCACTCAGTACAAGGCACAGCAGAAGAATTAGCGCGCGACCTGGACTTAGACTATTCAGACCTTCGCTATACCTGCGCTGGCATCAACCACATGGCTTACTACCTCACTCTTGAGAAGAAAACAGAAAGTGGTGAGTACATCGATATTTATCCGGATCTACTTGAAGCTTTTGAGAGTGGCCAAGCGCCTAAACCGGGTATTTATCACAATGGTCGCTGCACAAATTTGGTTCGCTACGAGATGTTCAAAAAATTGGGCTACTTTGTGACTGAGTCTTCTGAACATTTTTCGGAATACACCCCCTACTTTATCAAGCCAAATCGCCCAGATTTAATTGAACGTTATAAAGTGCCACTTGATGAGTACCCGAAGCGCTGTGTCGAGCAAATTGCCGATTGGAAACGCGACCTTCAAGAACTTAAAACAGCTGACAAAATTACCGTTGATGAGTCTCATGAGTACGCCAGCACCATCATGAACTCCATCTGGACAGGTATACCGAGCGTCATCTATGGCAACGTTAAAAACGAAGCCTTGATCGACAATTTGCCGCAGGGCTGCTGTGTTGAGGTCGCTTGTTTAGTTGATGCGAATGGTGTGCAACCGATCAAAGCTGGTCGTCTACCTAACCACTTGGCCGCGTTAATGCAGACCAACATCAATGTTCAAACTCTATTAACGGAAGCCATTCTCACTGAAAACCGCGACCGTATTTATCATGCTGCGATGCTGGACCCACATACAGCCGCTGTACTTGGAATAGAAGAAATATACGCGCTGGTTGACGACTTGATTGCGGCACATGAAGGTTGGCTACCAGAGTGGGTTAACAAGTAATTTCATACTAATAAAAAATACAATAACGTGAATATTAGCGCCTTCTCACAGAGGAGGCGTAAGGAGTGGCAATGAGTATCTCTATGAATACCAAGCTAAGTTATGGCTTTGGGGCGTTTGGTAAAGACTTCGCAATCACCATCGTCTATATGTACCTAATGTTTTACTACACGGATGTAGTCGGTATTTCTGCCGCTACCGTCGGCACCATCTTCCTCGTCGCCCGTATTTGGGATGCGGTCAACGACCCAATCATGGGCTGGTTGGTTAACAATACACGCACCCGTTGGGGCAAATTCAAACCTTGGATTTTAATTGGCACGCTCGCCAACTCTGTTGTGCTACTCATGGTGTTTAGTGCGCACTACATCGAAGGCCCTTGGCTTATCGCCTACGCTGCTGTCACTTATATTTTGTGGGGCATGACTTACACACTAATGGATATTCCTTTTTGGTCGTTAGTCCCAACACTCACCTTGGATAAACGCGAACGCGAAGAGTTAGTCCCATATCCTCGCTTCTTTGCCAGCCTCGCGTGGATAGTAACCGCTGCCATTGCAATGCCCTTCGTCAACTATGTAGGTGGTGACGACAAGGGGTTTGGGTTTCAAATATTTACGCTACTGTTGATTGCCTGTTTCTTAGTCTCGACGTTTATCACACTGCGTAATGTCAAAGAACGCTATTCAACCGCGAACCTCGACACCACACAGCCTGAAGAAAAAGTATCACTGAAAAAGCTACTGTCACTTATCTACAAAAACGACCAATTGACCAGCGTTCTATGCATGGCACTGTCTTACAACTTGGCGACCAACATCATCACAGCCTTCGCGGTTTACTATTTCACCTATGTTGTAGGCAACGAAGAATTGTTCCCTTACTACATGGCTTATGCAGGCATCGCGAACCTCATCACGCTGGTGTTATTTCCTAAACTCGCAAAAATGTTCTCACGCCGTACTCTATGGGCTTGTGCTTCCACTTTCCCTATTTTAGGCAGTGCTGTTCTTATCTATGTTGGCATGTACGACAAACAAAGCATTCTGTTGATTTCAACGGCGGGTGTGTTCCTACAAATCGGTACTGCCCTGTTCTGGGTACTCAACGTAATCATGGTTGCCGACACGGTCGATTATGGTGAATTTAAACTGGGTGCTCGTTGTGAAAGTATTGCCTACTCGGTCCAAACTTTGGTCGTAAAAGCAGGCTCTGCATTTGCCGCTTTCTTCATCGGTATCTCGCTCACTGCCGTCGACTATGTACCTAACGTAACGCAAAGCCCAGAAACCGTATTTGGCATGCAATGCATCATGGTCGGCCTACCTGCTTTCTTTTTTGCCATTGCGTTAATCATCTACTTCCGCTTCTACAAGCTGAACGGCGCGTATCACCAAAAAATTCAAGATCACCTCACTGAAAAGTATGACCACATCACCAATGATGGCTCAAGCAAAGACGAAAACCACAAGCCAGCAGAACCGGTACAAGCTGTGTAAACGAGAAGAAACAGCAATTTACCATTGATAAAAAAGGATACAAAAACAACAAAGCCTAGCGAGGGATCGCTAGGCTTTTTCAATTAGAAACACATAGGAACTTTCATTGAAGACGATAAAGGCGAAGGCGCCCTTACTTCAATGGGTCATTATCAGGCAGTGCTTTGTGAATCCATAGCGCCAAACGTTTTTTAATATTGGCACCATCAAGCTTATCATCAGGTAACGGTGTGATCTGATTTACCTCTACAAGGAACAAATACACCGCTTTAACCTTTATCGGTTGAGATGAATGTGGCAAATCAAAACCTTGTAGTTTTGCCATCTTAAAACCGACCTCAACTGCTTTTTTTACCAGCTTATCTTCATTAATGATCTTCGCGGTTTTCGACATATCATCTCCGTCATTTTTTTCGAACGAATGATGAGTATATCAAACAGATTTGCGAACAAGATTACCGCGATCTCAAATCAAAAAATCTCTTTGATAAATAACATAAAACGCATCACAGACTAAAAACTGATTCTAATTATATAAACATTGACGAGACCAATAATGATAAGCAAACGGTCTCTTAATAGAACACTCAGTAAATGAGATCTTCAGTCAAGAAACCAAAAGTCGAACAATTTTTGACTTATCATTCCAAAGAATACGGAATACTATGGTTGTCATTTAGATGCGAAAATTCTATAAAATACAAATAAATCTCTGTTATTTAATCAGTTTTATACTAGAACGACCTAGATCATATTTACAGTCACCTGCAATCAAAACTTATTTACAAAACACTCATTAAGAAAATAGAATAAAACCACTAATTTTATACTGGTGTTAAAAATGCGTTACCTATGGGCTTCATTTTGTCATAAGAATCCAATCGTCGGACGAATCGTTCATATCCTTGTTATGCTAGTAGCATTAGCCTCTATCGTTATCCCATTGATGTCAAAAGATGCAACAACGATCTTAGTATCACTAGGTGTTGCTCTAGTATGTTTTGTACTGTTTGTCTTCTTTGCGCTTGCCGATAAAATGCGCTCAGGTATGCACTAATCAGCTCAATATTCGCCAAGCATTCTCTTTTCTAAACTTCATTATAAAATGCATGCGACTAAATACGGAAAAGCCCAAAGTTATTAGCTTTGGGCTTTTGTTCTAGCGACTGTGGTTGATTACAACCGAGTGATACGACAACCGAGTCTTACAGCGTCATATGCAGAATTGGAAATGGTTTTCCCATTTCATCAAGTGGGGAGCGTGATTCAATTTTGAACCCCATGCGCTGATAGAAACCTACCGCTTGTGGGTTTTGCTCATTAACATCAACTTTGGTGGCTGCTAACTGCTCAATGGCATGTTGCAACAGCACCGTACCTACGCCTTGTCCTCGAACTTCATTCAAAACGAAAAGCATCTCAACTTTTGCATCATGGACACCCATGAAGCCAACAATCGAACCTCTTTCATTTTTAACGCATTTCAAAGAAACCGCAGGGAACGCATGTTCCATGATGATAGGTTTAAAAAACTCAATATCTTCTTCTGTAATAAAGTCATGAGTTGCTCGGACCGAATTCTCCCAAACCTTAAGCATTTCTGCATAATCCTCAGGAAGCACATTTTCTATAGTCATAATTTTCTCTAGATTAAACTGAAGATAAACATGTGCAGCCGCGAAGCTATAGTGTAACAGGCATTAATAATACAAAACAACAGCGTTCACTATCGACTCACTCTACCTCACTGCCTCTATTAATCGGGCATGACCACAATACCCATGGTTTCAAGCAGTTGCTCTTGCTGCCACGCAACAATTTTAATCCCCGACGTGTCTACCTTGCGAGGGTCTAACCCTTCTAATTCAGCATGGCATAAATTAGCACCTTGCATACTGAATTGCCCCCATACGTCTTCCGAGAACACTCCTCGGCTGAGATCAGACTCTTTCAGTGACGCGCCGCCAAGGTAAGTGCCTATCCAACGGTTCTCAAACAGCTCGCACTTCTCTAAACAAGCTTGTTCAAAATTGGCGTATGACAGGTTACAGCCCGTAATATATGCTGAGCAAAAGTACATTCTATTGCTTACCTGATTGGCAAAATTCGCACGAGTGAAGTTCGCCCCTTTCAGGTCGCATTCACGTAGCTCAATACCATAACAATTCGCGTTACTGAAATTCGCCATCGCCAGCTGGCAATTCTGAAAGCTTGCATCTCGTAAGTCGGCAACATCAAAGTGGCATCCCTCAATATCGCCTTGTTCGATAAACTTACAGTTAATAAACGTTGCATCACGTAAGTTCGAACGTCTGAAATCACAACGGATAAACGTGCAGGCTGTAAATGTAAGCTCTGATAAGTCTTGCTGAGCAAAACTGTGGTGATGATAAGTGCTGTTATTGGTGTCCATTTAGCCCCCTAAAGAAATTAAGCTAAGACTACCATTGCGATCTTAAGAAAACACCAAATTAAAAACCAACAAAAACAGTAACTTAAAACACACTGATTTAGCCATTTTAAGACACTAAACAAGCCCTTTAAGGTTGTTATTTTCGATTTATAGGATGTGCTTATCTTGAAAAAAGTTTTGTCGCTTAGAAGTGCCAATAAGAGAAAAAGTTACTTTGACGAAACGAGTCAATTATTGACCGCGTCCTAACGCGCTAGACTGGACGGTTGGTATGTTGCTCGTTACACTATTCCTCATTCTCAGCATAAAGAGTAAGAACAATGAAAGACATGCGACAAGCTATGCTCGATGCAGGGTTTAGCCTTATTAATGAACATGGGTTTGCTGGTGTTGGCCTGATGAAAATCATCAACCAAGCGGAAGGCACGAAGGGTTCTTTTTACCATTACTTCAAATCCAAAGAACACTTTGGTGAGATCCTTCTTACTAACTACTTTGATGAGCATCTCGCTAAGCTGGACGACTTTTTAAGTGATGAGTCGCTTTCTCGTCGTGATCGCGTTAAAGCCTATTTCGAGTTTTGGTGTGCTTCGAAACTGACTGAAGACTTCAATATCCAATGTCTTGTCGTAAAACTGGCAGGAGAAGTCTCTGGGTCGGCTAACCCGTTGCAATCGACCATGGCAATAGGTGCAGAAAAGATCATCCTGCGTATGGCGAAGCTATTTGAAGAAGGCAATGAGGCCGGTGATTTCACGATCGCAGAGCCCGAATCGCTGTCTCGAATGCTTTATGGCCTATGGCTAGGCTCAACGCTCATGGCCGCCATGCAGCGTAACCGTTCGATTCTAAACAATGCCATGGAAGAGACTCTTCTCGCCATGAGCCCAGCCCAAGAATCGGCTGACTAGATATACCCGTTACCAGAAACCAAAAGGCTCGCATAATTTAGCGAGCCTTTTATCTTACTGTAAATTTTGATTAAATCGATTCACGCTTACTCCGTTACCCCAGACGAGACGGGATATTATTGGCTTTGAGTAAGCCCTTAATAACAGGGTCGATATGCTTGAAGAAGCTCAACCATCCTTCACAGAGATAATTTAACCCAGCCTCACCATCTCGGCTTTTGATGATGCGGTTTTTAGGGCACTCGCCATGGCATGCAAATTTAAACTCACAGGCTTGGCATTGTTTCGGCAGAGACTTCTGTTTGGCGAACCCAAAACTCTGCTGCTTTGGCGAGAAGGCTAAAGTTGAAAGTGCTTGTTCCTGAATATTACCTAGCTGAAATTCAGGAAAGACATAATGGTCACATGAATACACATCGCCATTGGGCTCAACCGCTAACCCTTTTCCGCAGATCTCACTCAAGGTACACATGGTGCTTTCTCTGCCCATCCACACTCCGACAAAATTTTCAAAGTACGGCACTAATACCCTACCAAAATCGTGCTCAAACCACTCGTCAAAAACGGTAGTGAGGAACTCTCCCCATTGTGCAGAATCGACACTCCAAGCCTCAACCTCACCTGATACGGGAATGATCGCTTGTTGGTTGCTCAACCATTTATTGTTGGTGTGAGCTTCGCGCTTATCGACCACAGGTATAAACTGCAATTGCTTCGAGCCCACTTCATCACGCAGAAAGCGATAGACCTCTAATGGATACTTTCCTGTCACATCATTCACGCAGCTTAGGGTCGCGAATTCGACGTTATGCTGCTTCAAGTAGTGAATACCACGCATTGTTTGAGAAAAAGTGCCTTTGCCTGCACGGTTGGTTCGGTAGTGATTGTGTAAGTGCTCTGGGCCGTCAATGCTTACACCAATGATAAAGTCATTCTTTTTGAAGAACTCACACCACGCATCATTCAGTAACGTGCCGTTGGTTTGAAGGTCATTGCTGATCTTGCTGTAACTAGGACAATATTTTTTCTGCAGCTCAACGACCTTTTTAAAGTACTCAAGCCCCAACAAGGTAGGCTCTCCACCATGCCAAGAAAAGATGATTTCAGGCGTATTCTGCCCTTCTATATATTGCTTGATATAACGCTCTAACAGGACTTCATCCATCGTATATTGAGAGCCTTTTGGGTATTCAAGCAGCTGCTGTTTCTCTAGGTAATAACAGTAGGTGCAACTGATATTACACACCGCCCCAATCGGTTTTGCTAGCGCTTGAAGCTTACTGTGTGCTTTGCCATTGAACTGCGGAATTGAACTCAAATTTGATAGCGATAATGTCGTCATGAAGAGTGCCTCGATGTAAAAGTTATTGTATTAGCTAAAACAATTCGTAATTCCTTTACACGGTGTTCATCGGCCAACCAAGCTTGATGGCATTAGGTTGGCCGAGTGGTTTTTCCTCTATTTCACGTTTTCAAACGGGTTCCACGCTTCGTCAACCGGGACGATATTTTGCGCTTTTTCGTATTCTTGATATTCAGCGACCATTTCAAGGAACAGATCTGGCATTTGGTTTCTCAAGTCATGTTGCTCAGCTGGATCTTTCTTGGTGTTGTATAAGTGCCACTCACTGTCGCCGCCCATTCCCGTAGAAATTCGGATGATCTTATGATCACCTTTAAGCAGAATTCCGCTACCAAACAATTCAAATGGAATCGCATTGTTGGCACTGTGCACGTCTGCCGTTTCCCCTTTGAAGTAAGGCAACAAGCTCACACCACTCATCGGCGCCACTTCTCGACCTTGATATTCGGTTCCTGGATGATCAACCTCTGCAATCTCAAGAATCGTGGCTGCAATGTCCTTCACTTGGGATAAGTCGTCTGTCTGAGTTCCCGGTTGCAACGCATCTTCACCGTCTAAAAGTGCTTTGGCTGGCTTAACGATAAATGGCACACGGATACCACCCTCTGCTGTGTAAGCTTTGTACCAAGATAGGCCACCGGTTGAAGCGCTTGCCCACTCAGGTCCAAGTGACACACTGGAGTTCGCCTTACCCAAATTTTCAGTCGAATTATCGAAATGATGAGCAGTCCACGTTCGGATCAAATCACTGATATTTTCACCGGTAATATCCGCCGCTTCTGGGCCGTTATCCGCTAGATACATAATGTAGGTATTGTCGTACTCGCCGATTTCTTTCAGGTAATCGACTATCTGGCCGACTTGTTGGTCCTGCATTTCCATCATGCCCATCGCGACAGCCATTTTCTTGCCATACCACTTTTGTTCTTTCTCAGAGAGCGAGTCCCAAGGTCGACTTAATGCGTTACGATCTGAAATATCGGCGTCTTTTGGAATCACACCCATCTCTTTCATGCGTTGGAAACGATCTTCTCGAACCGAATCCCAACCATGTTCAACGTAGTAATCGACTTTATCTTGATAGGCAGACTCAGGCGCTTGCAGTGGCAGGTGAATACCGGTGAATGGGACGTAGGCGAAGAAAGGCTTGCCGTCGTCTTTTTTGCTGTCGATCATCTTGATGATCTCGTTGGTGTAAACTTGGTCTGAGTACTCGCCTTTGTATTTATCCTCAACCACTTCACCGTTGCGGTAAGTTGGCTCAATTTCAACACCAGGAATATCGCCTTTTTGTAGCGCATCCGCTGTCGCGGCATTTTTGGCCGGGAACATCATATCTCGATTAAAGTGATTAGAGCCGCCCGCTAATATACCGTAACTCTCTTCAAAACCTCGATCGTCCGGTAAGAAGCCATCCTCGTGCCCCAAGTGCCATTTACCAGAGAGGTAAGTGTTATAGCCACTCTCTTTAAGCAGCGTTGCGACCGTAACCCCTTTCTTGGTGAGGTAACCTTCATAACCCGGCTTACCAATCGCACCCGGATAGACAGCATAGTCGAAGGTGCCTAGCCCAACCTCGTGACTGTTTGCTCCGGTTAACATCATAGAGCGCGTTACCGATGAGGTTGGTGACGCGTGAAAGTTAGTAAACTTAACCCCCTCTTCAGCCAGCGCCATTAGGTTTGGTGTATTGGCTTCTGAGCCATAAGGCTGAGTATCGGCAAAGCCCACATCATCGCCAACAATGACAACAATATTCGGTTTTTCTGATTCTGCGGCCAGAGCAGCACTGCTTGCCGCGGCCATTGCAGTGAAGACTAAAGATTTCTTGAATGTCTGCATAAGACGTTCTCCAATTTCTGTGATTAACTTTTTCTGAGGTTAACCTTTCTGTGATTAGCCTGAGTTAGGATTTGAATTAATGCGCGGCTTGCGACATCCAATGTAATAAGTCGAGCGCAGGGTCATACTCTTGAGCTGCTGCCATGCCAATCCAGGTGACAGCCTCCGCTTGGCTGGCTTGAACGCCACTTCCAGAGATATACATCAACCCAAGCTGTGTTTGAGCTTCAGGGCTACCGTTATTGGCTGCGGTGACGAACCACTCCGCGGCTTTTTCATCATCCTGTTCTACGCCCTCTCCGCTCAGATATAAGTAAGCGACAGAGAGCTGGGCATCCAATTGCCCTTGATAAGCTTCATCCAACAATTGCACGACGTCTTGATGCTGCTGCGATTGATCCATGGTGGCTTCATTCTCAAAGCTCTCGCTTCCAAAGCTTGCCTTGGCAAAAAACAGAACAACCAAAACACCCGCCAAAATCACGGTAGTTAAACGTTTATTGAGCATTTATTTCCTCCTCGGGAATAAAGGTCTCGACGTCCCTGTTGAATGAATTAGGTGAAAAGTAGGAATGGCGCGATGATGCACAAGCTTGATAGCAATACGTTTTCGATTTTCATAATTGGCTCTCGAGTAATGATTGTTGAGTGAATCAGGGACTGAATCATCGACTGAATTAAATGGTCATAAGATTCAGTCGATTAAGACAGAGACTTAAATCGCTTTCTCTATGATGGTTTCAATCGTCTGTTTCGAGATTGGGTAGAACTGAAAACAGATGTCTTTTTCAATCGCTTCTGCAATGTTTAACTTCGCTTTCGCATCAAAGCTCCAATCATCAAAACGCTGCATAGCACCGACACTGCCTTGGAAGTTACGTAAAAAATTCAGAACTCGTTGGTAAACCATTTCATCACTTCCCGATGTATCGACCGAGAATGCTTGAGCTAATTTACCTGCGTTAGGCATATAAAATTCAGGTAGCGCTTCTATTACAACAGGCATCAATACTGTGTTGGCGTCACCATGTGGAATATGACTAATTGCGCCAAATGCGTGAGCACAGTTATGGATAGGAATACCGCCCAAAGACGAATAGAAAGCAGAGATCGCCATGGTACTTGCTTGAAGAAGATTGCCACGTGCCGTTAGGTTTTCTGGCTCTTTCAATGCCAAGGGTAAGTTTTCAACAATCAGTTTTGCAGCCTGAATGCCGTAAGCGTCGGTGAATGCATTACTCATTGGCGAAACAATCGCTTCAACAGCATGTGTTAGCGCATCCATGGCTGTAGAACGAGTCAGGTGAGCAGGCAGCTTAGTGGTCACCGTTGGATCAAGAATTGCGATATCAGCTTCCAACCCCGATGCGACTAGGCTTGCCTTAATGTTTTCATGTTCGTTGTAAAAAACAGCAATAGGAGAAGCTTCTGCGCCAGTACCAGCCGTTGTCGGAACCGCAATGTGGGGCACTCGAATATCTTCATTGTTTGGCCATACATCCATATGACCACCACCTGCAATTACGGTGCGAATGTCATCTATCTTCTTATGAAATGCGTATTTCACACCTTTAGAAGCATCAATCACGCTGCCGCCGCCAACAGACAAGATCGCATCAGCATTGACGCTGTTTGCAAACTCAATTGCGGCGTTGATGTTGTCGCAAGTCGCGTCTGGCGCGATATCGGTGTACACACCAACAAGCTGAACCGCTTGTTGGTTCGCTTCCTGATTCGCATTCTGGTTCACAAACAACGCCGAGAACTGCTCAACAAAGCCAAGAGACTCCAAGCCTTTATCAGAAAAGAGCACGACTCTTTGCGCACCTAAGCGACCAAAAAGAGAAGGGATATTTTCAATGCCATTCTCTTGAGCATGAACAATGGTTTTAAGTTGAAAGTTAAAATTATTGGTTGTCATGGTATTTACCTCATTTCTAGTTGATGACTAAACAATAACCAATACAAACCGGTCGGTCTAGAGCGTTAATGTCAAAGATATGTCAATTAAGATCTTTATGGATCATTGCCCCAAAACGAAAAAAGCCCGCAAATGCGGGCTGTAGTAATAAGTGAGTGATCATTAAATAAGTGTCATTGACTCACCATGAGCAACTTATTAACTATTAACTATTAACGAAGATGAGCTGGCACCTTGCTTTTGTCTCTAGTGAGGTAGTAATACAGGTAAACTAAAGAGTAGACAGTCACAAATCCATCGAGCGCAAATACACCGCTCCAACCATAGAACCACTCATAATCGTTGATACACACGTTGTATAAGAAGATGCCAACAAACATCGACTTCTCAAATGCACTGTAAATCATGGTCGAAGTACGCAGTGACTTATATTTGGCCGAGAACATGAGTAGGATGCCAATACAGCCAACCATAACGCCCCAGTGCTGGTAAGTTCCCATAAGGTACTCTTTGTTCACCATCATGGTTTCGTTGTACGAGAACAGAGTCTGCATGCTCCAATCAGGCGCAAGAAAAGTAGAAAAAGCGGTTGCGGTTAAAAACCCCGTAACCATCAAATACGCTTTCATCGTTCGTTCAAAAAAACGTTCTAACATAAAATAACCTCTCAAAATAATTTCTAAAAATAACGTTTCAAAATAGATAGGGTGAAGGCAAAAATGATTTACTTGCGGAGCATGCTCATCACTGCCGTCTTTAATTCGTTGTCTTCTTTTGAAAACAGATGTTTCACTCGATGTTCTAAGCCCGTTTCCAAGACTGTTTTTGCATGGGAGAAAGTGAGGAAACCTTCTTTACCGTGGTAATTACCCTGCCCAGACTCCCCAATACCACCAAACGGGGCATCATCAACCGCCAGATGGAAAACACAGTCATTGATGCACATTCCACCCGAGTGAACTTGGTGCTTAACTTGAGTCTGTAAACTCAAATCAAAGCTCATCAGATAGAGCGCTAAAGGCCTTGGTTTACTATTGATGACTTGGAACGCCTCTTCGATATTGCGATACGTAATCAAGGGTAATAGTGGGCCGAAAATCTCTTCGTTCATCACCTTAGATGACAGGCTTGGTTCAACAATCAGATGTGTCACCAGTCGTTGGCAATCTAAGTCCATCGCGTCGTCATGGCAGGCCACGGTTCGGGTTCCAGCTTGTTGTTCTTCATTCAACAAACCCACTATGCGGTCGCATTGACGAGGATTGATTAGGGACGTCAAATTCTCAGAATAGACCCCTTCATCGAACAGTAATTGGTATTGTTTTTTATATTCTAGAATGAAAGATTCAACTTTCCCTTCAGGTAAAAGCACGTAATCAGGAGCAACACACACCTGCCCGTTGTTTAAGCTCTTACCATAAATAATTCGCTCAACCGCGATATCTATCGGCATGTCTTCCGCTACGATAACCGGAGACTTTCCACCAAGTTCTAGAGTGACGGGGGTAAGCGTATCAGCCGCTGACTTCATCACTTGGCGACCCACTTGGGTTGAACCCGTAAACAAAAGGTGATCAAACGGCAACGCCGAAAATGCGGCTGCGATTTCAACCTCGCCTTCGACCAAACACACCTCATCGGATTGAAAGACTTCCGCTAACAACTCTCTTAACACTTGGTTTGTCGCAGGTGTGAATTCACTCATCTTGATCATGGCGCGATTTCCTGCCGCCAATGCCGAAATAAGCGGGCCGACTGACAACATAATCGGAAAATTCCACGGGGCAATGATCCCGACAACGCCTTTGGGTTGATAAACCACTTCAACACGAGAGGTTGAAAGCAAAGGGCCGGAATGACGAATTGAAGATGTCGACCAGTGAGGCAGACACTCAATGCTGTGATCGATATTTCCCAAGCAAGGAAGTATGTCGGCCATCAACGTGTCTTGACGGCTTCGGTGGCCATAGTCCTCACTGACCGCCGCACACAAACGATCTGTGTAATCGATAAGCGTAGATTTAAGTGCAAGCAGCTGCTCAATTCTCACCGATATCGCTGGCATTGGGCTCTGTGCAAAAGCTCCCTGCATGTTATTCAACGTCATGGTCATTTGTGTTGGCGTCAATTCGTATTTCATACATCACCTCGTGGTTAAGATGAGCACACAATAATACAAAACAAACCGGTTGGTCTACATTTTAATTGTCAGAGAATCGTCAATGTATTTTGGGATACAACAAAGTAAAGCGTAAAAAATTAGGGGGAAAATCCGGAAGATTAAAAATAGAAGAGCGTAAATAAGAAGTCGTAGAGCTAGAGAATTTGAATGATGAGATCAAAAATGGCCGCTCAAAGCGACCATTACAATCAATTTAAATCATTAATTTTAAATGATTAAATAGAAAGACACTAGCTTTTGGCTACGTTTGCAATGCCTTCAAGCTGAAGCACTGGAGCGGCGTCGATGTCTTCAGCATTCATCATTGCCGACACACGTTGCATTGAAGAAAGCAGTAAGCTTTGCTCCCATGTCTCAAGGTTTTGGAATTTTTTAACGAAGTTATCTTGTAGCGGTGGTGGCGCATTACTTAACAACTCTTGACCCTTTTCAGTCAAGTTTGCGTGCACTTTACGTCGATCTGACTCACTGCGCACTCGTTGTACATAACCGTTCAATTCCAAGCGATCGATGATTGTCGTGGTGGTTGCTTGGCTCACATTAGTTTGATTAGACAACTCTTTGATCGTCACATTACCCATCTCTTGGATTGCTCTCATTAAGATTAATTGAGGGCCAGTCAAACCATACTCTTTACTCAGCTTTTTCGAGTGTAAATCGATAGCGCGAATAATTTGGCGAATAGCGACCAGGATTTCGTCATGTTTGTCCAAGATGCAGACCTTTGTACTAATTATATTGTGAGTGGCTTTACAGTGTCTAAGCAATGAAATGTCCTGAAAGATTGAGTCAGGTGCGCTCGAATTACACTGTAAATTGATAAATTACTTCATTAATTTTTCCGCATTGTACTGATGTTCATACTATTCTCAATCTTTTCTATGCATCTGAATTTGCGCAGGCCAACACTTTTGCTCAATGAGTACCGATTTTGGGGCTTATATCGGCTAACAAGGTAACAAAAAGCCAGAAGTCGTGAACAAAGAAAAAGCAGAGTAGTCAAATAGGTAGAGAGAACGACTGAACCCCACTACCTATTTAATGTTTCGACAATTTATATTTTAGCTCAAATGATTAAGCGGCATTATTAAGTTGGAAATTGCCTGTGAGCGCATTATAAAACTCACTGTTATCCAAGATCCCAACCAATTGATTGTCTTCGACAAGTAAAATCGGATGATTACTGATCTGCTTTAGCTTAATCGCATCACGCATACCGATCTCTGGGCTTGTCACCACAACACTCGATGCGCTGATTGCGGTTAAATCGTCAGTTTCGTTCCACTCAACAAGCGCCAACGTGGGTTCTCCTTTTACAGATAATATACCTTCACTCTGTTCTATCCATAAATCTTTTGACTCACAGATCTTCCAGCTCTCGTTATCTTGTGTCAGTGAATCAAGAGGCTGCATGAGTGAACGACCTTTAAGTACGTTCAATGGGTTGGTATGAGCAACAAAGTCCTTCACGTATTCCGTTTTTGGCGTTAATACGATGTCTTCTGGCTTACCGTGTTGAATCAGTTTACCTGACTCCATGATTGCGATGTTGTTACCAATTTTCAGCGCTTCATCAAGATCGTGGCTCACAAACAGAATCGTTTTATTGAGTTTACTTTGTAATGTAAGCAATTCATCTTGAAGCTGTGCGCGGATCAAAGGGTCAAGTGCAGAGAAAGGTTCATCCATCAAGAGGATATCTGTATCCATCGCAAATGCACGCGCCAAACCAACACGTTGCTGCATACCGCCAGAAAGCTCGTGGGGATATTTGGTTTCCCATTCAGCTAAACCCACCATCTCTAACTGTTCACGCGCCTTTTCACGACGAACGTCTTTGGCTACGCCTTGCATTTCAAGACCAAATGCCACGTTGTCTAATACGTTAAGCCATGGCATCAAAGCAAATTTTTGGAAAACCATTGATACGCGGTGAGTACGAAGATGACGCAAGGTCGCTTCATCACATTGTTCGCCTAAATCCACCAACTTGTCGCCATCTTTGATTGCTAAAGAACCTCGGCTAATTTCATTCAAACCGTTTACAGCGCGAAGCAGTGAAGATTTACCCGATCCCGATAAACCCATCAATACACATATCTCGCCCTCTTTAACCGTCAGCGACACATTATCCACACCAACAACTTGACCTGTTTCATCGATGATCTCTTGGCGAGTTTTACCTTGGTCGAGTAGCTCAAGCGCTTGTTTCGATTTATTACCAAACACAACATCGAGGTTTTTAATGGTAATTGCGTCCATTGCTGTCTGTTCTTGAGATACAGCTTTGTTTTCTTGAGACATCGCTTTATTTACTAGAGACATAGCTACGCTTCCTTCTGGTTTGGTGTTTTGCACAAGCGGTCAAGGATGATTGCGACTAATACAATCGCTAATCCAGCTTCAAAACCTTGTGAGATGTTCACTGTGTTCAATGCTCGAACAACAGGTTTACCAAGTCCGTCAGCACCGACAAGAGCGGCGATAACCACCATCGAAAGCGACAACATAATACATTGGGTTACACCCGCCATGATGCTTGGTAGAGCCGCCGGTAATTCGACCTTCATCAGCAATTTCATGCGGCTGGCACCAAACGCTTTACCCGCTTCAATCAACTCTTCAGGCACTTTGGTTACCCCTAAGTAGGTCAAACGAATCGGTGCAGCTATTGCGAAAATAATGGTCGAGATTAAGCCAGGAACAATACCCAAACCGAAGAGGACAAGAGTTGGAATCAGATAAACGAAAGTTGGGACTGTCTGCATCAAATCAAGGATTGGACGCAAAACTGTATAGAGCCAAGGACGGTGAGCAGCCATGATGCCAACCGGTACGCCAATTAATACGGAAATCGTTGTCGCCGCAAAGACGAGAACAAAGGTTTCCAGCATTTCTTGCCAATAGCCGAGGTTAAGAATAGTCAGCAGTGCTGCGACCACAAAGATCACCAGCGAAGGTTTACGGTGTAAGTACCATGCAATAGCAGCAGTCATCACGATTGGCAGCGCAGGCGGCATCCACTTAAATACATCGACTAAAAACATAATGACGGTTTCTAGAAAAATCGAAATAGCGTCAAAGAATCCTGCTGCATTGATTGTTAGCCAATCAACACCCGCTTCCATCCATTGTCCGACTGGGATTTTGTTTTCCGTAATAAAATTCACAATATTGCCTTTTATTATGGGTGGGCTACTTCAAACCAATCGATAAATTGGCAAGCCCACCTTTATTATTTATGTAGCTGTTGAGATAGGTAGAACTAAGCTTTAACTTGCTTTAGGTATTCAGTGACGGCTTGAGTCGCTGATTCACCTTTATGCGTTTTTACGTTGTCTAACCAAGCTTCCACTTGTTGAGAATTGTTGTTCAACCATTGTTGAGCCGCTTTTTCTGGCTTCACTTTTTGGTTAAGAATCTCTTCCATCAACTGGTTTTCCATCTCTAAAGTGAATTCTAGGTTTTGCAGAAGTTGACCGACGTTTGAACACTCCGACAGATAGTTTGAGCGAACATTGGTGTAGACATTCGCGCCACCGTAGTTAGGGCCAAAGAAGTCGTCACCGCCAGAAAGGTATTCCATCTCAACATTGCTGTTCATTGGGTGCGGTGCCCAACCAAGGTAAACGATCCACTGGCTACGACGAGCAGCGCGAGATACTTGCGATACCATGCCCGCTTCACTTGACTCCACTAGGCTGAAATCTTTCAAGCCAAACGCGTCTGAATCAATCATTGATTGGATTAAGCGGTTACCATCGTTGCCCGGTTCGATGCCGTAGATGCGGTCTTTAAATTTGTCGGCATGTTTTGCTAGGTCTGCGAAGCTTTTTACGCCAGAGTCGTACACATATTTTGGTACAGCTAGCGTGTATTTTGCGCCTTCAAGGTTGGCACGCACGGTCTCAACCGTGCCCGCTTCACGGTACTTAGCAATATCGCCTTCCATCGTTGGCATCCAGTTACCTAGAAACACATCAATGTCACCGTTCGCCATTGAAGAGTAAGTCACCGGTACTGAAAGTAGGTCGGTTTTGGTTTTGTAACCAAGGCCTTTTAAGAGTTCAGAAGTAACGGCGGTTGTTGCGGTAATGTCTGTCCAACCTACATCAGCGAAACGTACGTTTTCGCACTGTTGTGGTTCAATAGAAGCGTTAGCACCAAATGCAAATGAACTGATGGCTAGTGCTGTTAACGTTTTCGTGGTCACGTTCTGAATATTTAGAGTCGTCATAATGGTTCCTTTTTATCTTTCCTTTTGCTGCTCGATATCAACACCGATAAAGAGCAGTTCTTCTGACTTTTGACTAATTAGTTTTGTTATTTTTTGCTTGTTACTTGTTGTTTTTATTCTTTGCTACTTTTGCTATTTTTTATCCAATAACAGAGATTTACGCTTCTCTTACTGGTTTATTTATTCTTTGCTTCTCTTGCCACTCAGGTGCAATCCACACTGGAGCGTCTTGTTCTTTAAGCATTGGCTTACCAAGAATCAAGTCCGAAGCTCGCTCAGCAACCATGATGGTCGGGGCATTTAAGTTGCCGTTTGGAATGGTTGGGAAAACCGATGAGTCGACAACACGTAAGCTGTCGATGCCGCGAACGCGACACTCTTCATCAAGCACCGCCATTGGATCATCATCTGAACCCATTTTGCAGCCACAAGAAGGGTGATATGCACTTTCAACGTTCTGCTTAACCCATTCATCAATCGCTTCATCAGAAGTAATATTTAAACCCGGCTGAATCTCTTTGCCTCGGTACACATCCATCGCCGGTTGAGACAAAATCTCACGCGTCAGACGAATACAATCGCGCCAATCTTGGCGATCTTGTTCAGTCGAGATGTAGTTGAAAATGATCTCTGGCTTGGCATGCGGATCAGCAGAAGTGATCGCAACCGTACCGCGGCTTTCTGGTTTGTTCGGGCCAACGTGTACTTGGAAACCATGGCCATCAAAAGCTGCCTGGCCGTCGTAACGCATCGCTGCTGGCAGGAAGTGATATTGAATGTTTGGCCACTTCAATCCTTTGCGAGAACGAATGAACGCGCACGATTCAAAGTGGTTAGTGGCACCAAGGCCTTTACGAGTCAGAATCCATTCCGCGCCAATCATGCCTTTGCTGACCAAGCCAAGCTTGCTGTTGAGCGTGATGGGTTCGTTGCAGTGATATTGGAAGTACACTTCTAAGTGATCTTGAAGGTTTTCACCGACGCCATTCAGCTCGTGTTTAAGCTCAACGCCTGCCTTTTCAAGCACGGCTTTCGGGCCGATACCAGAAAGTTGCAGCAGTTGAACGGAACCGATAGAACCCGCAGACGAGATCACTTCTTTGTTCGCCACAGCAACTTGAGTATTGCCTGACTTTTCAAACTCGACACCGACTGCTTTCAGACCTGATTGGCCTTTTGATGACTGGTCTTTTACGACGAGAGCTTCAAGTAAGAAACGACGCGCCACGATGCCTTTCTTCAAGGTCAGGTTTGAACGCTTCAATGCTCGACGTAGATAAGCGTTAGAGGTTGAGGCTCTAACACCCTTGTCTACCGTCATATGCATGGTGCCGAAGCCTTCTTGCTGGTAGCCGTTGTAATCGTTGGTTTCTGGGTAACCGGCGTCTTTACCTGCATCGATGAACGCTTGGTAAAGCGGGTTAAGCTCCATATCGTTACCGTTACAAGTGCCTACTGGGCCATTGTCACCACGGTATTGATCGCCACCTTTATTCCATGATTCAGCACGGCGGAAATAAGGCAAACACGCTTGGTAATTCCAACCCGCAGCGCCCTCTTCTTCCCATTGGTCAAAATCACACGCGTGACCACGCACGTAAACCATGCCATTGATTGATGAGCTACCACCTAACACTTTGCCGCGTGGGCAGTGCAGTTCGCGTCCATCAAGGCCTGGCTCTTGTTGAGTCTCAAACTGCCATGCGTACTTTTCGGTATTCATCGGGTAAGAAAGCGCCGTTGGCATTTGGATAAAAATACTCTTATCCGTACCACCCGCTTCCAGTAATAAAACGCTATGTTCACCGCTTTCCGTTAGCCTATCCGCTAACACACAGCCGGCCGAACCCGCGCCGACGATAATATAATCGTAGCGTTGTTCCATATTTTAAGTTCCCTGAGATGAGTCAGTGAGGCTAACTCTTTTAAGCTAGCCCGTTGAATTAAGTGTTACGCGTTAGGCATAAGGGCTGGCGTAGTCGCCTAGCTCAATAAGAATGCTCTTAGTTTGCGTATAGTGGAGTAGAGTTTCTGGGCCATTTTCACGACCAACACCCGAAAGCTTGTAGCCACCAACAGGCATTTCTGCAGGTGAGTCACCCCACGTATTAACCCAACAAATACCAGCCTGCATTTGATGGATCACGCGGTGAGCACGAGAAAGATTTTGCGTGAACACGCCAGCCGCAAGGCCATATTTGGTGTCGTTAGCGCGGCGAATCACGTCGTCTTCGTCCGTAAACTTCAACACTGACATTACAGGGCCGAAGATCTCTTGTTGAACGTGAGGCATGTTGTCTTCGCAATCCACAAACACGGTTGGGATAACAAAGTTGCCGTTCGCTAAGCCGTTGTCTGTCACTCGATAGCCGCCCGTCAGCAGAGTTGCCCCTGACTGTTTTGCCAGCTCAATCGCTTCGAGCACTTTTGAAAGGTGTTCTTTAGAAATCAACGCGCCGATCTGAGTCTCCATGTCCATTGGATCACCAATGATCAGCTTCTCAGTGCGTGTTTTAAGTTGATCGATGAATGCGTTGTAGATGTTTTCGTGTACATAAACACGGGTACCGTTAGTACACACTTCGCCTTGGGTGTAGAAGTTAGCAACCATCGAAGCGGAAACTGCATCATCCAATTTCGCATCATCAAACACGATCATCGGTGACTTGCCGCCAAGTTCCATGGTGACTGATTTCAGCGTCTTAGCGCTGTCTGCCATTACCGCTTTACCGGTACCGGTTTCGCCCGTGAACGACACTTTCGCGATATCTGGGTGCGCCGTTAGCATTTGACCGACACGGTAATCGCCCTGAACCACGTTGAACACGCCATCAGGAAGACCAGCTTCGGTAAAGATCTCTGCAAGCTTGAGCGCCGTTAGCGGCGTTTCTTCTGAAGGTTTGAAAATCATCGCGTTACCCGCGGCCAATGCCGGAGCCGATTTCCACATCGCGATTTGAATTGGGTAGTTCCACGCGCCAATGCCCGCACAAATGCCTAGCGGCTCGCGGCGAGTGTAGAAAAATTGAGATTCGCTCAGCGGCTGTTGGTCGCCTTGTAGCGTTGGAGCCAAACCAGCAAAGTATTCAATAACATCAGCGCCAGACGCCACATCCACTTCAATTGCTTCTTGCAGCGGCTTGCCCGTGTCAACAACCTCAAGGTTTGCAAGGTCATCATTTCGAGCTCTAAGTATTTCCACTGCCTTCAAAAGAATACGGCTGCGTTCCACAGCGGTCATTGCAGACCATACCGCAAATCCGCGTTTCGCAGATTCAATAGCACTGTCGACATCCGCAGAAGATGCTTGGCCTAATGTCGCGATAGGTTCACCGTTTGCAGGGTTAATGCTATCAAAGGTTTCACCAGAGGTTGCTTTAACCGCTGCGCCATCAAGGTATAACGAGTTCATTTCCATTTGAGATTCTGACTTAATTATTGTTATTAGACTCTACTGGTCTATATGTGAGTATTAGGTGCGAATAGTGGTCGTTCTAGCTCTTGATCTAGGTCTAGGTCTAGCGCTGCCACTGCGATCTATTGGCTGTGACACGAGTAGAACGTAAGTTGTTTATCTAGATAATCATTAATGATGGCACGCGCCTTTTGAGCATCGATACCATCTGGGTTTAGTGTGCCTCTCAGCCACAAACCATCAATCAGAGACGCAATCCCGTGAGCAACGAGATCCGCTTGTTCATGATTCAAAATACCTTTCAACTCAAGACGTAAGTGTGAAATCAAACGTTTTTCATTCACACGTTGCAGTCTTTTCAGCTGCTCGTCATGCATTGAATAGGACCAAAATGCCAACCACGCCTTCGCGACCTTATTTTCTGCTTGGTAGCCTTCGAAGTTACCATCGATGATCGCGTTAATTCTCTGTTGGTGAGCATCAACAGGAAGTGCTTTTAGTGACGTGGTGATGGTATTGGAAAGTTGGCGAAGGATTTCACGCATGGTCTCTTCGAGCAGCCCATGCTTTCCACCAAAATAGTGATTAATAATGCCAGTGGAGACTCCCGCTTCTTTGCTGATCAACGCAATACTCGCGGCATGCAAACCCACTCGATCAATCACCGTCATGGTGGCTTGAACAAGCTGTGGTTTACGTATATCAGGCATCCCAACCTTCGGCATTTCTTAGTCCTTTTATTTTATATTGAACGTTCAGTTAAATATAAAATGACAGAAATTTAGTTAGGGTTCAAATGATTATTTAAAACAAACTCGTAACAATACAGCATTCAAATCAACAAAAATCATTATAAAACAATAAATTAAATATCATTTAGAGCACTAACGAAAACAATTAAAGATTTGAGGTGTGATAGTTATTGGTCAAATGTTTTTGCTCAACAAGGACAATATTTGAACAGAAAGAGAGATTCTTGAAACAAAGAGGCATTCGGAAATTAGAGGTATTTAAGTGTAAAAGATGACGAGGTATAGCGAAGTGAAAAAGAAAACCGAGCGTCCAACAAAGTGCTTGAACGCCCTCCTCTACCAGGATTCAACATTATGACTAGATTCTAAGCGCAATTAGCCAATAATCGGCATCGACTGCCAAGATCTTTGATGCAGCATTTCGCAGCCAGATTCGGTGATGACGATGTTTTCCTCGTGTACCATCATGCGGTTTTTCGCAAACGCCATACCGGGCTCTAACGTTAACACCATGCCGGGTTTTAATATCACGTCACCATTTGGTACATGTGATGGCCACTCTGTTAGCTGCATGCCTAATCCATGCCCCATACGACCCACATCGTTGCCAAGCGCGCCGTTCTTTTCGAGCACCGACCACATGGCTTGCCACACGTCTCCGGTTGTTCGTCCCGGCTCTGCCATCGCGAGCCCCGCTTCTGTCGATTGATAGACTGCGTCATAAGCCGCTATCGTATCTGGCTGCGCATGCCCAAACGCATAGTTCCGGTCAAAATCACTGAAATAGCCATCAAAGTTAGCCCCCGTATCGATGATCAGTACATCTGCTTCAGAGAGCATACGATCCGTTGGCCCCATGATGATGTTGTCATAGCCACCTTGGCCGGATGCCGAAATCAGATAAGGACACGCATCGGCGCCCAAACGTAGCATCTCCAAATGCATGGCTTTACACGCCTGTCGTTCCGTCATCCCTATCGCGAGGTTATGACGAAGATACTCAAAGCCCGCCGCTGTCACTTGGCAAGCGAAGCGTACTTTATCGATCTCCGCTTGAGACTTAACACTGCGCAGATCTCGAACCATGAATGACACATCAACCACACTATGTTGGCTCAACTTCTGCTGTAACAACGCATAGTTAGTGGCAGGCATACGTAGGTGTGTTTCCGAGCCAATCATCGAACCGATTCTGCGAGAATCTTTGGAGACTTCAGATAGCGTAGAAGCTAACAAAGAGATACCGTCATCTTCTGGCCTTGGCGACGGCCAACTGCGCACATCTTCAATCCATGTATCGTCGAAACCAGCCACACCGATCTCTGGTACTACCGCTATGGGCTTACCAACCGCTGGCACCACCAAAAACCACGGACGCGTTGGGCTTTCCCAAAACTGCGATTTGAAGCCACTGAAATAGCGAAATTCTGGTTCGGTCGTAAAAAACGCAGCATCGATGTTTTGAGCGCGAAGACGTTGTTGCAACTCGACAGTACGTTGCTCTAGTTCTGCTGATTCAAACCCTCTCTGCGGAGGTGTTAATGGCAATATACTCATATCTCTATCCTTGATTGAATAAGGGTAACTCGACGGATTAATTGAATAAAATGTCTCTTGGTAACAGAGCGATACTTGGGAAGAAAATCAGCAACGCAGACATCAATATCAAGATAAGGAAAAACGGTAATGTTCCGCGGATGACTTCCATATAAGGACGCTCGAAAATCGCTATCGCGGTGAAGATGTCACAACCAAATGGAGGTGTTGCCGACCCAATCGCCATTTGTAGCGTCACCATCACGCCGACCAATATCGGATCGATACCTGCGGCATCCACAATCGGCATGAAAATCGGCGTCAAGATCAGCAAAACCACCAATGAATCCACGAACATACAACCGACAAAGAAAGTCAGTGCGATAACAAACAGAATGAATTCAGGTGAAGCATCTTCTAGATTGAGGGGAGCCAGTAACTCTTGAGGGATTTGTTCAAACGAGATGTACCAAGAAAATGCCTGACCAACACCCACCAGCACAAATACAACTGCGGTAATCAAGCCGGTGTTTAACGCGGCATCGCAGATGTCTTTTACGCCAAGTTTGCGATAAAAAATGCACTCGACAATAATCGCATACAGCACCGCAAACGAAGCCGCTTCGGTTGGCGTGACAATGCCCGAATAGATACCGCCGATAATCAAAGCAGGGAAACCAAGAGGCAGGATCGCTTTCTTGATCGCTTCAATACGCTCTGCAGTGTTGGCTTTTTCAACCAAAGTAATGGTGTCGCTGTGTTTTACGCTGTAGGCATAGCTGTATAAAGAGAACAGGCTCGCGAGCACTAAACCTGGGCCAATACCAGCAATGAACAATTCGCCCACACTGGCGTTGGCTAAGGTGCCGTAAAGAATCAAGCCGATACTCGGTGGAATGAGGAACGCGATGTCACTGGCATTAATGATCAACGCCATCACAAAACTGTCTTTGTATCCTGCTTGCAGTAATTTCGGACGCATGATTTGGCCGACCGACACCACGGTCGCTTGGGTCGAACCGGAAACAGAACCAAACAAGGTACAACTGATACACGTGGTAATCGGCAAACCACCACGCAGGTGTCCAACAAACGCTTGAATCAGGCCAAGTAGATTATAGGCCGAGTGTCCACGCGTCATGATATCGGCCGCCAGGATAAACATGGGAACCGCAATCAAGGCGTTCGGCGATATGCCAGTAACCATCTGCTGAATCAGTACTCCCGGCTCAACCTGAGAGAAATGAATCAAGCCAATTAAAGCCCCAACCGCTAATGGTACAATCATCGGGAAGCTCAAAAAAAGCAGAATCACCATCACAGAGACAAGAGTAAAGGTAATGACATAGATATCTAATTCGCCGGCAATAATGTCCGAGAAAAACTGTGCAACATCACTCATTCGAACTCACCTACTTTTGTATTTCTATTTTCAATCACGTCAAATGACACGTAGATTTCTTTGTGCAGTAAGTTCATCAAAAAACTCATGCTGTATTGCAATCCGGCAATAAAAAATCCAATTGGAATGATCGCGTATACCCAATAAACCGGGAACTGCAGGGCTGGGCTTAATCGATTGATATCTTTGAGCTCTTTGACGTAGAAGAACGCATGGTAGGTCAGGTAAAACATCAGCATTGCGGTTAGAAGTGCAATGATGGTTGTGAGAACTTTCTGAGCTTTAGTACTTAATGAATCGTAGACCGCAGTCATACGAATATTTCGACCTTGGCGTACCGCATAAGCGAAACCAATAAAGGTGACTGAGACGATCAAAAACTGATTGAGCTCTTCTGAGAAGAACAGGCTTTTGTTAAAGGCGTACCGACCAATCGCATTGGCAGTGGAGTTGGTCATCATCGCGATAATGGCGGTCATGATTAAAAAGCGTTCTAGCTTTTCTGTCGCGACGCTTATTTTATGTAGCAGTTCTTTCATAACAGGCAGTGCTCCATACTTCGTTCAGTGACAGGGGTCCATTGCCACAATTTGGAGAAGGTGGGAATAAGCTACCCGCTGCCAATAAACAGCAGATAGCATTCATCCTAACAACGCTTTCTATTGCGTCGCTGAAGCAGCCTTCACTTCATCTAGGATTTCTTCGAGAATGGTTTTTGCCCCCTCGCGCGCTTCACTTTGCTCTCCTGAAGGATAAGCATTTGCCACCACGTCATAGTAAGTGGTGTGCAGCTTTTGACTGAGTACCTTGAAACGCTCACGCTCTTCCTCAGTTAACACAACCACTTGCATGTCTGGACGCTCTTTTAAGATCTTGTCCATGTTCTCTTTGTTGATGCGTACCTGATAGTCGTAAGCCGCTTGGTCTGCCGCTGTGATTGCTTTGTCGACCATAGCTTGCTTCTCTTCAGATAGGCCGTTGTACCACTTGCTGTTGGTCGAAACCGTGCTCACATAAGGTTGCTGGCCTGGGAACATTAGGTAGTCTTGAACCTCATGCCACTTTGCGTTGTAGATGAAGTAGATCGGGTTAACCATGCTATCAATGGTCTTAAGTTGCAGTGAACCGTACACTTCACCCCAAGAAAGAGGGGTAGGTGTTGCACCAAACGCTTTGTAGGTTTCAACAGGAATAGTTGACGTGAAAGTACGGATTTTCTGGTTCGCAAAATCTTCAGGTGTACGGATAGGTTTGTTGCCACCCCACACCATTTCGCCTTCAGACATCATCGACAACAGCTTGAGGTTTACGCTCTCAAACTTGGGTGCTAGCTTGTTGTAGATGGTTGGACTTTCCGTTAAGACCTTATGCGTGATCGCTTCGTTAGTACCCAGTACATACGGCAAGCTCACCGCTTGTACTTCAGGAACATAAGACCCTAAGTGACCCGCGCCTACAGACACAAATTGAATCGTGCCTTTAGCTGCTAGTTCTACGATGTCGTTTTCTGTGCCTAATTGACCGTAGTAATAGATGCGAACACGGATATCACCATCAGATTCCTTCTTGATTACTTCCGCAAATTTTTGCGCATAGATATCTTGAACGTCTGTTTTGTCCTCTTCTGAAGCAAACTTCCATGTTTCGGCATGAACGCCAAAAACCATGCTCAAACTTAGCAGTGCTACGCCTAATCGTTTCATCCTATTTTTCCTTTTATTATCCTAATTTCACGCTGATGACCTTGGTCACTTCACGCGCTTCAGTTTTGACTGTGTCGACGATAAACTCCGTTTAAAGTCAGCCATCTTGCAGTGCCAAATACGTCACTGCTGAATCTGTTTCTCTTCTGATTGCTTCTAATTGAGTTGCTTCTAATTAAGTGTTTCTAAATTGATCGTGTTAAACGATCGTTCACCAACTGAATCCAATAGCTCGCACCGAGCTTTAAGATGCCGTCGTTAAAGTCATATTTCGGGTTGTGCAATGCGCAGCCACCCACCGATTCCGTGCCATTACCCAGCAGCACATAACAGCCCGGTTTAACGCGTAACATGCTTGAGAAATCTTCCGAAATTGTCAGTGGGTCGCAGGCGTCATTAACGTTCTCTACACCCAGTACTTGCTGGGCAGCTGCAACCGAGTATTGGGTTTGTTGCTCGCTGTTGATGGTTGGGTAGAAGGTATTGATAAACTCGAAGTCGTAAGTCGCGCCTGCTGCCTGACAAATGCCCGCCACAATTCGCTCCATATTTTGCTTGATTCGATCGAGGGAAGATTCAGTGAAGCAGCGGCAGTCACCCTTGATTACCACTTGAGTAGGAATGACGTTAACCGTGCCATCGGTAATAAATTCAGTCGCAGAAACGACAGCGGTGTCGTGAATCGCACTGAGATTGCGAGACACGATGGTTTGCAGACCAAGAATGACTTGTGAACCGACCACCAAAGGATCAACGCCTTGATGCGGCAGAGCAGCATGCCCACCCACACCATTGATGGTGATCTCAAAGCTACTCTCACTGGCCATTAATGATCCGGGGCGAACCATCAATTCACCTTCCGCTAAGCCGGGAAAGTTGTGTACGCCATACACTTCATCAATCGAGAATCGCTCAAACAAGCCATCATCAATCATCGCTTGAGCACCACAACCGTGCTCTTCATCGGGTTGAAAAATGAAATACACCGTGCCATCAAAAGTTGGGTTCCCTGATAATAGGTTTTGAACCAAATAACTTGCTGCGCCAAGCAGCATTGCAGAGTGTCCATCGTGACCACAAGCGTGCATCTTCCCATCGTGTTGTGAACAGTGTGCGAAGCTGTTTTGCTCATGAATATGTAGAGCATCCATATCAGCTCGAAGACCGATGCTCGCTTCACTTGATCCAGAACGAAGTATCCCTACTAACCCTGTTTTACCGATATTACGCACAACCTCGATACCAAAGCTGTGTAACTTGTCGACGATAAAATCGGAGGTGAGATTGACGTCAAAGCCACACTCAGGAAAGCGGTGTAAGTGTTGACGCCATTCCGTCATGCTTTGAATAAGCTGCGAAGACAGTTGGTCTGGTTTGATCGAGAAAGTAGACGGCATAGTAGTGATCCCAAAGTGTAATTCTTTGTCTTAGTAAATATGGAGTTAGCTTGGCTGCTGAATGTAAACGCAAAGCGAGCAGCCTTAATCAAATGTCGTTACAACGACTACGACCTTCGGCAATTATCTGAGGATGGCTCAAGATGGTGCGCTAGCAGTGCACCAAAGCCTTTAATGGGTATGGGGTAGTTCATCAACTGAAGCGAATGCCAAGCCAACACCTGATTGCTGCTGACAACGGGCTTATCTAATTCCGCTTCAATGGATTCAATCACCGATGCAGCACGCAAAGCCGTGCAAGAGATAAACAGCAGGTCAGCATCAGGGTCACAGACGGCTATCGCGGCTTGCTTAATATCCATTGGAGAAATGAACGTCATTGCAGTGTCATCTTCAAAGCCAAAGCCAGCGATGCTCAGCACCTCAATGCCTTGCGACTCAAAAAATGCCGCCACGTCTTGATTCACGGCTTCGGTATAAGGCGTTAATACCGAGATGCGCTTCGCCTTAAAGCTGTCGAAAGCCGCTAAGGCAGCGGTCACCGGATTCGTTACCGCAGCGTTTGGGCGAGACTGGTGAATGAGCTGCGTAATTCGCTCACTGCCAATCGCTACGGTGCCGGAGGTACAAGCGTAAATCACCACATCCAATTCAGTGCCCGGTAAGATGGTATCAGCACAAGCAGCGATTCCCGGTTCCATCTTGCGTAGGTTTTCTATCGTCAATGGATTGTAGTTTCTCAGGCGACTGGTGAACGATTGCACATCGTTTGGATACAGCGCGTTTAAATCACGCTCAATATTGAAATCTGTCGCTAGCGCAATCACACCGACGCGTCCTGCTGGTGCTAATTTTTCTAATTCAAACTGTAAAGTAGCGGTTGCAGATTTCATACTTTCCAACTCCTTGAGCGAGAGTTAACACCGCAAAATGATGTTAACAACATGTTTCATATAAATTTCAAACTCTGTTGATTTGATCTTTACATTTCGTTCACAAGATTAATAATGCACCGATAACTTTAAGGATTATCATTAAATGATTACCTTGTTGTGCAGAAATTCCGCATTTTTTCTGCGTTATAGTGATTTTTTGTTCTCATTTATCGAGGGCTAATTATTAAGGCTAAATACCTTTAACTCGATCACACACTGGTTCAAAAGAAACAATTAATTTACAAACAGATATTGGGAAGTATGGGTATGACACAGCAACCTGCATTGGTGGTCGACAGTTTCGACAAGAAGATCCTCAACATCGTACAAGACTCAAACAGAGCTACCTCAGACAAGATTGCAGAAAAGGTCGGGCTGTCTCCTGCTGCCGTTCAGCGCCGCTTAAAACGCATGAGGGCGCAAGGTGTCATTCAAGCTGATGTCTCAGTTATCAACCCAAAAGCGGTCGGTCATGCGATGACGTTTATCGTTCAGGTGACATTAGAACGCGAGCGTGTGGATTTGATGCACAACTTCAAAAAAGAGATGAGTTCCAACCGCTCAGTACAGCAGTGTTATTACGTAACTGGCAGTTCAGATTTCATCATGATTGTCACGGCAGCGGATATGGAGGGTTACGACAACTTTACTCGTGAAGCCTTCTTCGATAATGCCAATATCAAGAGTTTTCAAACCAATGTGGTGATGGATAACGTTAAGGTAGGGCTGACGATTCCAATTGATGATCAGCGCGATTGATGACCAGCGCGATTAAAAGGCAAGGCGTGTTGTGAAGTAAAAAAAGAAGAGAGAAAAAAGACGGTATGAAGAAACCTTACATACCGCCAACCTTAGGGCTTGCTTTGTTATTCGTTGTTCGCGATTAGCTATGTACTTTTAGTTATTAGATCTTGTTGTCGATGATCTGTTGGTAGAGATCCGGGTCGGTTGCCCCTTCAGTGCCAATCACTAGCACTCGGCTGTCTTGAGTCAAATTCAGTTTTTCAGCGAATTTCGGATCTTGTTTGGCGATAATCGCAGCGGCAAAACCTGGTACTGCAGATTCCCCCCCTTCTATCGACAATTCTGTTTGTTCGCCGCTTGCCAACATACGCATCGCTTGCGGAATAGCTTCTTCGCTCAACGTCATAAAGTCATCAGCGCCATTTTGTAGAATCGTCCACGCCAAGCTTGAAACCTCACCACATGCGAGACCTGCCATCAGCGTCTCTAAGTCGCCCGTAACCACGATAGGTTTTCCAGCTTGAGCACTCTTCTGTAAGCAGTTGGCTTGTTCAGGTTCGACGATAACAAAACGTGGACGATCGACGCCCCATAGATCCCAGAAGTAACCACTGACAGCGGATGCCAAACCACCCACTCCACCTTGTACGAAGACATGGGTTGGAATCTCGCCATTCAATTGCTCGACAATTTCAGCCAACATCACGGTGTAGCCTAGAGCAACGTCTTTAGGGATCTCCATGTAGCCTTCATAAGAGGTATCCGACACAATCACGCGGTTTTTCGTTTTGGCTTCTGAATCGGCCAACCGAACGGATTCATCGTAATTACCGGTAATGCGAACCACTTCTGCACCGAACGCTTCCATCGCTTGCTTACGCCCTTCCGATACGTCACGGTGAATGTAGATAACACAGCCACAACCAAACATTTGTGCGCCCCATGCGACGGAGCGACCATGATTTCCATCGGTTGCACAGCTGACAACAATTTCAGCAACTTCTGATTTCCACTCACCGTTGAGCAGCTCACTGATGGTCGGGTTCTTTCCATAGCGATTGGCAATCTCAATCTGAAGTTGACGAGCAACGGCATAAGCGCCGCCCAGTGCTTTAAAGCTCTTTAGGCCAAAACGCTGCGATTCATCTTTGTACCAAAACTTGTTTACGCCGATCTCAGCAGAGATAGCATTCAGCTCATGCAAAGGAGTAACAGAGTAGCCTGGCCATTGAGAAATATCTTTAATCGCCTGTTGAGAGTTCGCAACACTTAAAATGTCACGCTGCTCACTCGAGTATTCCAATTCAGGGCGTGCTTGTGGGTTAGCGTAGTGTGTCAGAGTGCCTGCCAGTAACTGCATAAATGATCGTCCTTATTAGTCATTCACATGCTCCTTACATCGTTAGATTATAGAAACCTATCGGTGAGTAAGGCTGCGGATAATAAATTCTATCGACAAAAAAGTGGCGTGATTACACATTCTTATCACTCAATCTGCGGGAATTAATTGTTACACCACGGTTAAATGCAGTATTTGTTCATCTTATGACATTGTGTAAAACATTCGTTGTTAGAACGGATAAAAACCTTTATTCAACCACTACAAAGATCAAATTAAAAACACCAGGCACAAAAAAGGCCGGTAATGACAGAGCCATGACCAACCTTTGCGGAGTCGTTATTGCTACTTTCTTTGACTACTCAATACGAGTAATGAAATCGTACTTATCAGAGTCGGCTTTCGTCATCCAATGTTCACCGGAAGCTGGGGCAGAATCTAAAGTGAAGATATAGAAGTCGATCCCTTTGTCTCCCATCACCTTTTTAAAATAGGTAGCTTGCTGACGATGACTCTCATTGGTGTAAGGGAATTGTTTGGCTGTTTTATCATCCTCAGCCCAACTGTGCACACCAACCTGTTTATTAAGCTCAATGGCTTTGGTGGTATCTGCTCGTTGCAAAACCCGTGGATGACCCGCAGCGAACAAATCCGTCCCGCCAGAGAACACCGAACCCGTAGGCGTTACGATCGTCGTCATGTTGTTACTGTGGATCATGCGTCCGGTGTACATATTGATGTCATCGTCGCCACTGCCACCAATATGATTGTTAAACTTCAAGGTCATCTCACTGCCTTGGTATAACTTCACAATATCGAAAAGCTGGGAATAGGTTGTCGCCCCAAGGGTAGAGGTAATGCGCTCAACGGTTCCAGTGTCTCTTAACACATCACGATAAAAGGCATTGAAAGCAAACGAAGTAGTGATCGTGACTTTGTTACCATTTTTAGTTTTGCTCAGAATCGTCGAACCAAGGCTAGTCACGTACTGCGACATCACATTGTGATATTCAAGCTCAACCGGTCGTTTTTTATCACTCGTCGTCGTTTGAATTAACGTAGTGTCATTCCCAATTGAGCGTTGAGCCACACCACAATCAAATGAATCAAAAAAATTACCCTCGCTGTAAATCGCACAGTCATCAGCTCCAGCATCAGGGAGGTACAGATCCACGCTTTGACCTAAACTATCCGCAAGCCTAATTACTTTTTGTTCGTCACTAATATCTTCAGCAAACTGCACTGTTTCATACTGCACACCATCATAAGTCAGTTTCATTGACTCTTGGATCTCTTGTCGCTCTTGATACAATTTACCGAGTTTAGCCGATGAAAATACGTAATCCGCTTTAGGTCTAACTTGCGCTTTAGTCGCCGCGTTACCAGAACTTGAGCCCGAGTTAGAGCTTGAGTTACACCCAACTAAAATAATCAAAGGTAATGCCAGTAACGTTTTTCTATAGCTATTCATGTGGTAATTCCCAAAAATGTTTGATGGGAAAATTCTATTATTTAAAAGCGCAAACATCTGTCGTGCGAATGTATGAGAATGTATACCTTTTTGAACATTGTTTTTTATTTTCGCATAAATTCAAAATCATCATTGAACTGGCGTAGAAAGTGTTTAATCATTCACGTCAGGTATTTTACGTAAAGCATGCAAATTGGATATGCCACAATAGCTAACCACTAGATAAGGCACCCTCACGTAATCTCAATACGAGAAACGCACGACAAGGCTGATAATGGAATGACAAAACCTAAAATGATCATCGTGGAAGACGATTTGAAACTTCAGAAAATGTTGCAAGACTACTTTGTCGCGCAAGATTTTGACGTCACGGTGCTAGGTGACGGCGGTAATGCCGCGCAGACCATCCTCGCGGAACAACCTGATATTGTACTGCTGGATTTGATGCTTCCTGTAACGGATGGACTGACAATCTGCCGACAGACGCGTACACACTATAAAGGTAAAATCTTGATGCTCACCGCTAGCGATGACGACTTTGATCACGTCGCTGGTTTAGAGACAGGGGCTGATGACTATGTCACTAAGCCAATCAAACCAAGAGTTCTGCTGGCCAGAGTTCGTTCGCTATTACGCCGCCAAGACGCCAATACCGCTTCAGTCGATGACTCAGACAACCTTCAGTTTGATCAACTCGTTCTGAAAAACACTTATAAGAAGTGTGAACTTTCAGGTGCGGTTTTATCACTTACTGACAGTGAGTTTGACCTACTTTGGTTATTAGCGAGCAACCCTGATACTCCGCTATCACGTGACTATTTGACGCAAACACTGCGCGGCATTGAGTACGATGGGATCGACCGAACGATTGATAACAAGGTCGTGCGTCTAAGAAAGATACTCGGTGACGACCACGCGCCAGCAGAGAAAATTCAGACCATTCGCGGCAAAGGCTACCTATTTGTTTCAACCGCCTGGCATTAACTTCGCTCACTACGAGCGTAATGAAAGAGATCGATTATGCGACGTATCTATTTGGAGTCCCTATTAGGGCTGTTAGTTTGCTTTATGGCCGGCCTGGTCGCCTACGAGATTAGCGTCTACGAGCTCAATACCGACTACGAATATGTACTGGAAGATTACGAAGCGGCTGCCCACCAGCAACTCATAGAAAACATTGCGAAAAATCAGGGGCTTGAAGCGGCTCAACAAGCCATGAACCAGTTTGTAGAAACCACACGAAATAAATTGGTTACATTCAGCCCAGACGATGAAATACCTAGCCCCGTTTCAGAGTTCTTCAGCACTAACCCGAACACTTTTGTTTTTCACGATGATGAACGTGACCTATGGTTTCGCTTAGCAAGCAGTGACAATACCTATCATTACCTACCCAACAGTGAAGCGTTCGTTAGGCAAAAGATAGAGTTGGAGGATGATCTCATTTGGTTGTTCTTCCTAGCAAGCTTTATCTTATACGGCTTATGCCATCTGATAATTATATTCCGCCGAGTTAAAAAGCTTGAATCTGCCACTCTACGCTTTGCAGAAGGCGATCTCTCCGCGCGAGCCGAAACGTCAAGCGGCATTGCCATCGGCTCACTCAATAAATCCTTCAACCTAATGGCTGACCGCATTCATCGCTTGATTGAGAGTAACCGCTCGCTCACCAATGCGGTGGCTCATGAACTGCGCACGCCAATATTCCGTATCCAATGGCAAGCTGAAATGCTCAAGGACACGCCACTCAACGAGGCACAACAAAACACCGTAGAAAGTATTGTCGAAGATACCGAAGAGATGGAAAAGATGGTCGACGAACTATTGTGTTACGCCAAGCTCGATAGCATTGACCTTGAAAACCTACAACAGCCACTAGAGATAAGAGACTTTCTTAATCACGCAATGGCACGCTGGAGCAAAGACACTGAGCTCAACATTGACCTATCACTGCCTGAACTAGCTCACTCAATACTGGCGGATAAAATACTACTCAACCGCGCTTTAGATAACCTAGTACGCAACGCGATGAAATTCGCACGCTCTCAAGTGTTGATTGAAGCCAGCGTGCATCAAGAACAACTACAGATTGCAGTACATGATGATGGTGATGGTGTGGCTCAAGAGCATCAGGCTCGCCTGTTTGAACCCTTTTACGTTGGTGACAAAGCACGTAACAAAGCCAAGAGCGGCCATGGTTTAGGGCTTTCTATCGTCGAGAAGATCTGTGCTCAACACGGCGCAACCGTGGAGGTTGGTCAGAGCCAAACTTTAAAGGGTGCGGTATTCACCATAACCATTCAGCTATGTAATGATTCAGCTGACAAACCCATACAGTAACTACAAAACACCTCTGGAATAATGTTCAACATCGGTCGGGGGATGCTGTCTCCCAGTGAACTTATGAGTCTAGATAATCATGACACTGCCTTTGTGGCTTGTCATCACAGCACTGCTGAGTAGTAGCAAAGCAACCCGTTACTCGTTAACTCGCGCTTTGCTAGCAGTTCAAGCCATAGGCTTACTATCTAAATTCCAATCATTCTTAAGGTATTTTTATGAAAAAGTTATTATGTGTTTTAGGCGTTATCTCTCTAGCAGGTTGTTCTGGTATTAACCACAATGAAGAAGTTTACACAGCGCACGCAGAGAGCTTTAACATTGTAGGGTTCCAAGTCCCTGGCAACACTCAAGACCGTGCAATGGAATTGGTTCCTGAAGGCGCAACCGTTGATACCGTTACATCAACAAACTCTGATACGACTTCTGTTTTAGGTGTTATCAACCGAATTATTGGTATTGAATACGTTCAAGTTGGCGGTACAAAGCAATAATTCTTAAAAAAACAGCAGCTTGCTAAAGCTTGCGTGCCTTTAAACGCTAGCTAGTACAAACTGAAACAATCTAAGCCAGTGACCATCCGTCGCTGGCTTTTTCATACCGCTTATTTTGTGCTCTGTGCCAAATAAAGCCCCATTTAGCTAACTCTCCTATAACTAACAATTCAGAAAATAAGCCCTAAAATCGTCAATTTCTTATCAAAATGGCACTTAAATTCGCTTAATAGTCTTTCGCTTAAACTGACACACTCAAATCATTGATCCTTCTATCAACCCAGAATCCGTTAATTGAGGCACAGATCAATTTCCCCAGAAATCTTAATTTCCATAAAAAAACAACACTTAATAAAAGTGTCATGATTTTATAAATAAAACATATGAGTGCGTTCAAAAATAAACAGAAACGATAACTATCTGTAAATATGATAAATATAAGTTTCATGAATAAAAGAGATCATTACCATGCTACTAATTAATCAGATCGAATGATGTGAATTCATTGTGATTATTTTGTTACGTTTTCTTTGTTTTTACATGGAAAGAGAAAATAACAATGAAAATAAGAAAACGTTTAGTTGCCGTTGCTATAGCCAGCGCTATGTCTTTGTCTGTTCATGCAAGTGAATCAGTTCAAATCAATCAACCGATCAACTTTACTAGCTTTTCTGGGTTAAACGCTCAGTTGGGTGTCAGTAACGCTTCTAGCTTCAAGATGGTAAAAGAAGTTAAC
Organism: Vibrio sp. L3-7; assembly: GCF_963898195.1. NCBI lineage: Bacteria > Pseudomonadati > Pseudomonadota > Gammaproteobacteria > Vibrionales > Vibrionaceae > Vibrio > Vibrio sp. L3-7. The sequence goes on from NZ_CAWQUW010000004.1 coordinate 156,336, forward strand.
CTCAAAAAGCTTGGTCTCTACAAAGTTAAGATCCAACAGAACATCTGGGGAACACCTGTTTGGGGGCACTACCTAAACGCCACCCAAAGCGTACAAGGTGGTGCACTTAAGTCTGTTCAAGGCAGCTACCTTAAAACGACGACCCTAGAGCGTTCTTTTGTTAAGCCATCAATCAACAGCTCCCAAGCCGTTGAGCTTGCGAGTAAAGATCTCAAGGTTCAGGGCTTAACCAGCAAATCTCTAGACAACGTACAGCATGAGTTGTTTATTTATCAGGGCATTGCTAACCAAGGAGCCGATAAACAAGGCCTTGGCAAACAAGGTATCGATAAAACACGCCTAGTCTACGTTATCTCTTATCTTGTCAAAGGCAGCGAACAGCCGACTCGACCATTCACCATGCTAGACGCGCACACCGGCGAAGTTATCGACCGTTGGGAAGGCATTGCTCACGCACAGATCGGAACAGGCCCCGGTGGTAACGAAAAAACGGGCATGTACGAATACGGTACCGACTACCACTACCTTGATGTGGTAGAAAATGGCACAGAGTGTGTGATGGAATCGGAAAATGTTGTCACCGTTGACCTAAATGGTGCGACCGATGGCGACACCACGTATAGCTACGAATGTCCTCGTAACGAACATAAAGAAGTGAACGGAGCCTTCTCTCCACTCAACGATGCGCACTACTTCGGTAACATCGTGTTCGAGATGTATAAGAATTGGTTCGACACTGCGCCACTCTCTTTCAAACTCATGATGCGTGTTCACTACGGTAACAACTACGAGAATGCATTTTGGGACGGCAAGGCAATGACCTTTGGCGATGGTGAAAGCTTCTTCTATCCACTTGTTAGCCTAGACGTGTCAGCGCACGAAGTGAGCCACGGTTTCACTGAACAAAACTCAGGTTTGGTTTACGCGAATCAGTCCGGTGGTATGAACGAAGCTTTCTCTGATATGGCAGGTGAAGCGGCAGAATACTACATGAAAGGCACCAACGACTGGATGGTCGGCCGCAATATCTTCAAAGGAGACGGGGCGCTGCGTTACATGGACGATCCATCACGAGATGGTTCTTCAATCAATAATGCATCCGAGTACTACGATGGCTTAAACGTGCACTACAGCTCTGGGGTGTTTAACAAAGCCTTCTATCATCTTGCAACCACGCAAGGTTGGGATACAAAAAAAGCATTCGAGCTTTTCGTACTATCCAATCAAATCTACTGGTCTGAAAACAGTGATTTTTGGCAAGGTGCTTGTGGCGTGAAAAACTCAGCAACCGACCTTGGCTACAATGCCGATGACGTTGTTTCTGCGTTCGCTCTTGTGGGTGTTACCCCATGTGCAGAGCCACCACTGCCGCCAGAACCGGAATATCAACGCCTTGAAAACGGTGTTGAAGCTGCGGTTGCTGGTGAAACCGGCTCAAAAACTTACTTCGATATCGAAGTACCAGAAGGCCAAGACAAGCTAACGATTGATCTTGCTGTGTCTACTGGTGATCCGGATATGTATGTCGGTCTAGATTATGCGCCAAGCTCTCAAGAGAATATCTGTAAGAGTGAAAGCGTAACCGATGAAGTATGTGTGATTGAAAACCCAACAGCTGGTCGCTACACGGTGAACATTCTGGGTTACTCAGATTACACCAGTGCAAATCTGAAAGCATCGTACGAATCAGGCAATGCTAACGTACCGCCAGTTTCTTCTTTCGAACACACCATTGTCGGCAAAGAAGTCGAACTGCGCAGCACAAGTTCGGACAGCGATGGTCAGATCGTCTCTTACCAATGGAACCTTGGCGATGGCAACACACAAACCGGTGAAGTAACTCGCTATACCTACACTGAAGCTGGCGACTACGTGGTGACTCTAACCGTGACTGACGATGCAGGCGTTGCAACATCAACAAGCAAGTCGATCACGATTGAAGGTGACTCAGCGGAAGGCTTCCCACTAAAACTGAAGTTTGGTAACAAAAACCCGAATGGCAAAGCTCGCGTTAAGCTGGCATGGGATTACGACACCAATGACTACTTCGTGATTAAACGTAATGGCAAAAATGTTGGTGCTACAGACTTCAACTCATACGTCGACAAGTTCCGTCACAACGGCACAGTAGATGTTGAGTACCAAGTGTGTACCTCAAGCGATATCTGTTCAGAAACCAAGCACTACCGTTTCATTAAAACACAATAATCGATAGTAAATTCAGGGCTCCGAAAGGGGCCCTTTTCGCGGTTATCTGTTCAGCAAATGAAACATCTACACAAAGCATCCACGTAATACACAAAAATCACACCCATCAACACAACAATACTCACCATAAAAAGGACGACAAATGGCTATTCAAAAAAGCATGCTAGCTTTGGCTGTACTCGGAGGCTCTTTAGCCTTAATCAACAGTACTTCGGCTTACGCATCCCTTGACATCACACCACTAGCGAACGAAGAAGTTTGGATCACCACCGATGCTGACGCACAGCATATAATGACTCAGCATGGCGCAACGGTTTATCCAAGCGTGACCGGAAACAAGCATTCCATCGTCGCGAAAATCAACCAGAAAGAGCTGGCGAAACTATCCAGCCACATGCACGAAGAAACCCACCGCTGTGGTGGCTACATGGTGCACGAAGACAAAGCAAGTGCACTCAAAGCCGCAGCGATGCCACTGACAATGAACACCTTCGAAAAGCCGGTGATCAGCCATCAAGACACAGTGAACGATCTACTCGCTCAGGTCGAGCCGAACAACATGGTCACGACCATTGAAAATCTAACCAACTTCACCAACCGTTTTTATACTACTTCTACTGGTGTCGCTGCTTCAGATTGGCTTTTAGAGCGTTGGGAAACCGAGATTAAAGATGTACCGTACGCATCTGCACGCCAGATCACGCATGCCGAATATCCACAAAAATCCGTTGAAGTGACACTGCTTGGCGCTAAATATCCTGAAGAGATCGTCGTTGTTGGCGGACACCTTGATTCAACCGTTGGATCTTGGACAAGCGAAGGCACCATCTCACCGGGAGCCGATGATGATGCGTCTGGTATTGCGACCGTAACTGAGTCACTTCGCCTGATGATCGCCAGTGGTATTCAACCAGACAAAACCATTAAGTTCTATGGCTATGCCGCAGAAGAAGTAGGATTGCGCGGTTCACAAGATGTCGCCAATGCATTACGAGACGAGCAAGCAAACGTTGTATCGGTACTGCAATTAGACATGACCAACTACAACGGTTCGGCGCACGATATCACCTTCATCACGGACTATACCGACAGCAATCTAAACACCTACTTAAGCGAGCTGATCGACACTTACGCTAGCGACATCAGTTACGGTTTCGATGATTGTGGCTATGCCTGTTCTGACCACGCCTCTTGGCACAATGTTGGCTACCCAGCCGCCATGCCATTCGAAAGTATGTTCAACGACTACAACCCAAGCATTCACACTGAGCACGACACGCTTGAGAACTCCGATCCTACAGCGACACACGCGACCAAGTTCGCTAAACTGGCGATTGCTTACCTTGTCGAAACCAGCCTTGATTCGCCCGTTGCAGGCCCTAAAGAGCTGCAAAACGACGTCCCTATTGAAGGACTTACGGCAGGATATGGTGAAGAGCAATTCTTCACATTTACGACTCAAAGTGCAGGTCAGTTAACGATAACATTAACAGGCCCTCGTAGTGGCGATGCCGACCTATACGTGAAACACAACGGCACCGTATCCAAAGCGAGCTACGATTGTCGTCCATACCAAAATAGCAGCAACGAACAGTGTGTATTGAACAAACCAGCCGGTGAATTCAACATCATGGTGCATGGTTATCGTAACTTTAACGATGTCACCATCGTCGCAACCTTCGCTCCTGATTAGCTTTAAGTTTAGTTGCTTGCTAACCACTAACTCGAGCAAACACGGCGAAAACTAAAAATCCGCGAGTTCGATCCTAAATAGAATGGAGCTCGCGGATTTTTTATTATCCTCGGAGAAAAGTTCGATCAATGATCTTCAGTTATCATCAGCCGTCTTTTTCATCACCTTGCCACAAATATACTCACCAATCGGCATCGCAGAAGTCGCTGCCGGCGATGGCGCATTGCACACATGCAAGCTTCTTGGGCTTTCGGCAAACAGAAAATCATGAACCAAAGTACCATCCTTGAGGACCGCTTGGGCACGAATGCCTGCTGGGTAAGGTTTGAAATCTGACACCGTAATGCTCGGGCAATATTTGTTGACCAACTTTAGATAGCCCGGCTTCCACCAGGAGTTCTTAAACTCGACCAAACCGGTTTTTAGATTATTCGCAGTCACTTTCCAAAAGCCCGCAAAACTCAGCATCTGCCAAGTGTCCTTGAAACTAAAGTTAAGCTTGCCATAACCTTCTCGTTTCCAGCCTTGAACTGCATTTGGCCCTACTGTTACGGAGCCATCAATCATGCGTGTTAAATGCACGCCCAAGAAAGGCAGTTCTGGGTCAGGGATCGGATAGATAAGGTGATTCACCACTTGGTTGTGTTTCGCGTCCAACTGATAATATTCACCGCGATACGGCACGATTTGGAAGTCGGTTTCAATGCCAAGCATGCTGGTCATTCTGTCGGCCATCAAACCAGAGCAAGTTATTAAGAATCGGCTGTTCAGTTGTAGAGTCTGACCATCTACTTTGCACGTCAACTGCACCTCATCTTCTTGCTCATCCGCCATGATCACTTCTGTGCCTAGACTGAGCTTGCCACCCGCTTCAACAAACTCTTGAGCCATCACTTCGGTGACTTTCTTGTAGTCGACGATACTGGTGGTTTTGACATAAATCGCGCCCAAGCCCGTGATGTTCGGCTCGGCAAGTTTCAGTTGCGCTTGATCTAAGAGATCGACATCAATGTCGTTATCATGACAACGTTGATAGAGCGCGTTCATGCGCTCCACTTCCTGCTCATTGGTCGCGACCAACAACTTACCGCAATTTTCGACAGGAATATCGTGTTGGCTACAAAAGGCGACAGTTCGCTCTACGCCACGCTTACAAAAATCCGCCTTTAAACTGCCCGGAGCGTAGTAAACGCCAGCGTGAATCACACCACTGTTATGACCCGTTTGGTGTTGTGCAAAGCCACGCTCCTTTTCAACTAAAAGGATACTTTTATCAGGGTGAGCTTGCTGTAATTGCCATGCAGTAGACACGCCAACAATGCCACCACCAACGATAATATAGTCGTATGTTGAGTTCATAATATTCCTACATTCAATCCTTTAGTTATAGGGAAGACGCGGCAGTATCAGGTTCGGTTTGAGGCAACGATTCTTGCTCATCTTCCGATTCCTTTTTCACTTGATTAGCATCGTATTGACGGGCCGTGTGAATAAAGAGACCAACGAAGAGTGCTACACACACTAAGCGAACCACGACTGAAATATCAGGCCAAACTAAAGCTACACCCAGCACGATTAGAACAACACGAGTCAGTAGATTAATTTTATTTTCTAGATAGCCTTCAATCGCAGCAACAAACGCGTAAGTACCAATAATAGCAAAACCACCCGTGACCAAAACGGAGGTCACATCCCAACTTACTAAGTTGGTGTAGGCGATAAGTAGTGGCACTAAGTACAGGCCTTTTGCGATCTTCCATGCCATTAAGCCAGTTCGCATTGGTGGAGTTTTAGCAATGGTCGCGGCGGCAAATGCGGTTAAACAAACTGGCGGGGTCACGTTGCTGTCTTGTGATAACCAGAAAATAATCAAGTGTGCAGAAAGCAGTGCAAGGCTGATCGCTTCTAAGCCTAAGCTCTGTTCAAGCAGCGTTTCCACAAAATCAGCAGGAACCAACGCAATCATCTCTTTCGCCGTTTCCAACGCCATCGGTGCATTCAATAAATCAAGTTTATCTGGCGCAGCCAACATGAAGATGGCTTTCGCCTGCTCAGGAAGCTGCCCTGATACCAACAAGTCGAGGAGCTGGCTTTCAGCAATCAATTTGTACAAGGCAGGTGCCGACAGAGTACCCAACACGATATAAGCCGCCGTTACTGGCAAGCCCATACCGAGAATCAAAGACGCCAACGCGATCAAGGCAATCATTACCAATAATTCGCCGTTTGCCCAACTGTTGATCATCAATGAGAAAGTATTACCAATCCCCGTAGTGCTAATGACATTAACGACTAAACCAATACCCACCAACAGCACCGCCGTTGTCGCCATGTTTTTTGCGCCTTGAGACAAAGCTTCAATGATCGCTTTCGGTCCCATTTTGTGATTTTTAGAGAACCATGATGCCACCACCACAGAAAGAATCGAAATACCCGCAGCGTAAGTCGGCGTAAAGCCCTTCACCAACAAAGTCACTAACACGGCCAATGGGATCAGGTTATGCCAGCCCGACAGCAATACCTTCAATAGAGGCTCACAACCAGAAGTGACTTTTTGCACGCCACTGCGTTTTGCTTCAATACGCACAAAAAAGGCCACAGACAAAAAGTAGATAAGCGCAGGTAAGAAGGAAACCGCAATAATATCGACATAAGGGATCTGTGTGTAAGACGCCATGATAAACGCCCCCGCACCCATCACTGGTGGCATCAACTGCCCGCCCGTCGATGCAGCCGCTTCAACACCGGCCGCGAAACGCGAAGGGAAGCCTGCCTTTTGCATTAAGGGAATACTGATCACGCCCGTCGATACCGTATTTGCTACGCTCGATCCGGACACAGAGCCCATCAAGCCAGAGCCAATCACGGCAATAAAGCCAGGGCCACCAATCACCTTACCAGCCGCTGCGCGAGACACATCAATGATGTAATCACCGACACCCGAACGCACTAAGAATGCGCCAAATAGGATGAACATAAACACGAAGGTCCAACTAATTCTTGAGATAGAACCGAACATCCCTTCTGATGAGTAAAAGCTTCGATAAAGCAGTGTTTCAAGGCTCAAACCCGGGAAGTGGAAGATGCCGCTAGTCCATTGTCCCCAAAGCACCACATAACTCAAACACACCAAGATAAGCACCGGAATAAACCAGCCCATGGTGCGGCGAATCAGCTCAATAACGATGGCAATCGCCAAGATAGAGAAGAACCAATCACTGGCGATGAACTTCACGCCTCGCTCATAAAGGGCGTCTTCCGCAAAGGGAATGTAGATAAGACAAGCCAGAGCCGCCAAAGCAATTCCGATATCCACTGCCAGAGCTATCTTGCTCTTTTTTAGCGAGATATGAGCGGGATACCAAAGCGCACAAATGATCGCAAAGCCAGCAAAGTGGGTCGCCGAGATCCAAAGCTCTGGCAAGGTAGATAAGGTGTTGAACCAAATGTGTAACAGCGAGAGTATCACTCCCATTGTCGTTATCGCTTTGCCTACCCACGGAAAATCCGTTCGGGTCGGCAGTTCAAATTTTTTCAGTTCCTGCTGCAGCGAATCGCTCATAGAAAACTCCTGCTCTCCGCAGCAAACACGAAGAGAAAATCCATAAAGTGAGGAGGTGCACGAACACATTCTTGAGCGAACGTGCACCAAGCAATTAAGTCACGAAAGGTGTCTTTGTTTAACTAACGTAAACCGTCATTCGGCGAAAGCCGTTAGTTAACGATCAACTCAGAAGGGATATCGATGCCCACTTCTTGGTAGTAACGTGCAGCGCCCGGGTGAAGTGGAACAGGCAGACCTGCGATCCCTTTCTCGAGTGCCATTGCTTTGGTTGCTTTGTGGATACCTTGCAGGAAAGATAGGTTTTCATAGATAGCTTTGGTCAGCTGGTACACATCTTCTTCAGAAATGTCTTCACGAACCGCTAGGAAGTTAGGTTGGGCGATTGTAGTGATCGGCTTATCAACACCTGGATAAGTGTTTGCCGGGATCTCATATTTAGTCCAGATATTGTAATCGCCGTTCGCTTGTTTAATTTGCGCATCGGTAAATGACAAAATTTGAATGTCTTCACCCAAGGCTGCAAACGCTTGAGTTACCGCACCAACAGGTACACCAGCGGGCGTATTCATGCCATCGATGGTGCCATTTTGTAGTGCGCTAGCGCTGCCGCCGTAACCCATAAAGGCGAGTTTAAATTGTTCTGGGTTAACCGACAGGCCTTGCATGATCTGGCGTCCTGAATTCTCTGTACCTGAGTTCTTCTTACCGATAGAGAATTTTTTGCCGTTTAGATTTTCTAAATCACTCATGGTGCCCGTTTCTGTGAGATCAGAGCGCACAATAAAGTGTTCAACGTTTTGCCATAGCATAGAGACTGAACGCAGTTGTTTTTGACTGCCTGACTTCTCATATGGACCAAGCCCTTGCCACGCCCACGCGCCATACAGACCTTGTAAAATGGCAAACTGTGCTTCGTTCTCATTGAGAAGTTTCACGTTTTCACCCGATCCCGCAGAACTGATAGCCGCCAAAGAAAAGTGCTGCTTTGGCGCAAGCTTAACTTTACTCAATGTCGCTAAAGCCACACCCACTGGATAGTAAGTACCACCCGTTGAGGCCGTCGCTAAAATGTAGCTACGATCTTCTTGAGCTGAGGCGTTGCTGATAAGGCTAATAGAGGCCATTGCGATTGCTAAAGTTTTAACTAGCTTGTTGTATTTCATTATTACTCTCCATGTAGAGTTATTCACGTTATATTTTTGTTAACAACAATTGCTAGATAGCAAGCACAATGCCAATTTTTAAATAACTGTTTTTATTGGTATTTCCTTAATAACCCACCTAAAGTAAGCCATTTTTTGCTTATTTGGCTACGAATCAGTGAGCTATTTTTTGCTTATCCCAAGCAACGAATAACATCGATTTAAAGGTAGCCAAATCACACTATGTTACATTTACGTGATCAATGTTTATAAAATGATAAATATCTGATGAGCCATTTTTTGCTTATTGAAATCAGACAGCACCTCTAATCTCATCATCATTTACGAATCGACATAGTCACTTCGGTTCAACGCATAGCGCACCATTTTTTGGTTCAATGTTCGACGGGGTAAATCCAAGTCTTGCATCACATCATTGATGCGCCCCTGATAACGCACTAACGCATCATGAATCACTTTCCGCTCAAAGCTCTGCACTTGAACCGCCAACGGGATGCCTGCCGTTGTGGACTCTGTGACAGAATTGGGGCGACACGCCAAAATATCCCCAACAGTCAGGCTTTCATCCAGTGCGAAGCGAATCGCGATATTACGCAGTTCACGCACATTGCCCGGCCATGCATACGACAACAAGGCATAGCGATCAGCCTCACTGGCGACTCGAGTTTCACTGTTCGCTTCTTGAGTGAAGTGTTCGAAAAGGATCAGAGCATCGTCTTCTCGTTCACTAAGAGGTGGCAAATGCAGTTGGGCAACGTTCAAACGATAGAAAAGGTCTTGGCGAAAATCGGGGTGATTCAGTAGATCGCATTTCGAGGCAGAGACCACTCGTAGATCAACATGTTGTTGCTGGTTACCACCCACGCGTTCAACGATATTATCTTGCAAGGTGCGCAGCACTTTTACCTGCATCGACAGCGGCATACTCTCTATTTCATCGAGAAACACCGTGCCTTTGTCGGCAAATTCAAGCTTACCAATGCGTCGCTTAGCGGCACCAGTAAATGCCCCGGCTTCATGACCAAACAGCTCGCTTTCAAATAGATTTTCTGGAATCGCACCACAGTTTAGTGGCACAAATGGGTGGGTTTTACGCTGACTGAATTCATGCAAACAAGAGGCGACCAGCTCTTTACCACAGCCGGTTTCACCATAAATGATCACATTGGTATCAATCGAGGCGACTTTTTGGATTTGCTCTCGCAATTCACACATCACTTTGCTGCGACCAATCAGAACCTGTTCAATGCCCTTCAGGTTATCCAGATAGTTCTGACGACTGTTTCTGTCTTGGCCACTTTGATGCTTGTCGACCGCTTCCGAAACCGTTTGAGACAAACGCTCTGGGTCGAATGGCTTTTCAATGAAATCATACGCCCCTTGCTGTAACGCTTTCACCGCCATGTCGACATCACCGTGACCGGTGATCAAGATGACAGGTACATCTGGCACAAGATGTTTAAAGCGCCCCAGCAGTTCAACACCATCAATATCAGGTAACCGTACGTCACTAATGATAGTTTGGAAATCACCCTGCTCTACCGCGTTTAACGCATCTTGCCCAAACTCAAATGCGGTGACATCGAAGCCCGCTAATTGTAACCATTGGCTGGTTGCCTGACGCACAATCGCATCATCTTCAATCAAAGCTATACGCTGCATGGTTTGGTTCCGCCGCTTATATCTGAATAATATCGCCCACGGTATGTAAAAAAACTGCAGACGAAAAGGAGCTAGCTCCCACTTTGAATAACACTCCTTTAACAGTTTTATAATGTTTGTTAGCGTCAACTTGTCTCACTTGCCATCCGCTTAAAAAGCAAACAGAAAGCCTTCTCAAGTCACTAGTTTAAAATGACAAGTCACTAATTTTAAAAGGATTTGATCAGCAATGATGAATAACAATCGATATTGGTTGTTCCTATGTGCCTGTTTATTAATTGGTTTAGTTCAGGTAACCACCAAAAGTGGCATAAGCCAATGGAAGCTCGAACAAGCCCAACGCTATGCAGAACAACGCTTCCTCGGATACATTGCAGAAGCTAGGCGCACGCTCAAACGCTTCTATTATCTGCCCTACTTGGTGACGAACGATGAAACCAGTGTGCGTTTCATTGATGGTGAAGTACGCCTCGAAAATCGCATTAAGAAGCAGCTGATTCAATTGGATAAAGCCGCCAATACTAAGGGTTGGTATCTGCTTTCTGGCGAAGGTGATTTGTTGGTATCGAGTGTTGAAAGAAGCAAGCTGAGTAAAAAGAACGCCAGCACGATTGTGTCTAAGATCCACCAGCAAGGCGGTGCGATTTCGGTAGTGACCAAAAATAAAGGCGTGACACCCGATTACTTCATTGCCGCGCCGGTTTATCGGGCGTCCGATGTGGTCGGTATTGTTGCGGTGCAGATCGATTTGTCATTGTTAACCGATCAATGGTTTGCCGATGGTGAAGCGATACTGTTCCAGAACCCTCGTGATCAGTTCTTTCTCTCCAGTGATCACCGACTGAGTGCCGATTGGTTCAACGACACATTCAATTCTCAGCCCACAGCGACAAAACGTGAGCTGTACGACCAAACCCATATTCGCGTGTGGCGACTGCAAGATAAAGACTACCTCATTCAATCCATCAAGTTAGACGACCTCAATTGGCGTTTAACCTACCTAACGCCATTAACCAGCCTCAACCAAACCACTAACTGGATCAGCTGGAGTGTGGCGGTGGGTTGTCTTTTCATTCTGCTGTTGCTGGTTATTCTTTATCAAAGACGTCAGAAAAAGCTCAGTAATCTGCGAATTCAAAAGCTCATCGAAGAGTCGGAAAAACGACTGTCAGGAATGATTAATAAAACCCACGTTGGGCTAGTGTTGATCGATAAACATGGTCATATCCACGATATTAATCTAATGGCGAAGAACTACTTTTGCCTTTCTGATTCGATGATCAGCAACATCAAGGCATGGCAATTATTTGAAGCAGGTAACCCAAACTCAACCACCTTACAATTGCTCAAAAACTTAGAACAACACCAAGAATTGGCCGAGATCACCAGCGTCGAAACCATGGCAAGACGCAGTGATGGCAGCTACTTCCCAGTGTTATTTTCTATTAGCTCGTTCCCTTGGCATTCAACGCCTTATTATCTGTGCACAGTGATCGACATCAGCAAGCGTAAGAAAGCAGAAATTGCGGTACAAAACGCCAATAAGACGCTTCAACTGCGGGTAGAAGAGCGAACACAAGATCTCAAAGATGCGCAGCAAGAACTGGTGGAGTCAAGCAAACTTGCCGCATTAGGGCGGATGTCGAGTGCGATCACTCATGAGTTGAATCAACCGCTTACTGGTCTAAAAACCTTGCTTTCAAGTAACCAGTTACTGATGGAAAGAGGCGAGACCAAGATGTTGAAAGCGAACATGAACTTAGTAATGAGCCTGATCGACAGAATGGCCAACATGACCAGTCAATTGAAGTCGTTCGCCTTTAAAAGACTTGAGAAGCCCTATCCGGTTTCACTCACCGAAGCACTGCAAGAAACCCTACGAATTCACCAAGCCGAATTAGACAACGTCGATATTCGCATACGTGTCGCCTCTAATATTTCGATGGTGATGGGAGAAGAGGCACGACTTCGTCAAGTGCTTGGCAACCTAATCAGAAACGCTGTAGATGCAACTCAAAATCAAACACCCGCGACCATTGTTGTCAGCGCACATACCGATCAGCAACGTGTGGTCATCAAGGTGCAAGATAATGGCTGTGGCGTGTCAGAAGACCAACTCGAAACCATTTTCGAACCCTTTCATACCAACAAAAAGATGGGCGAAGGTTTAGGTCTCGGCTTAGCTATCACAGCAAACAATGTGCGGGATATGCAAGGTACCTTGATAGCAAAAAATAACCCAGATCAAGGCATGACATTCACGTTAACTCTACAGAATATTGATAGTGATAGTGATTGTAAGTAGCCGCTTACATAGAATTTAGAAATCACAATCTATTGAGACGCTAAAACTAAAAAACCGCCCACAGAGGGCGGTTTTGATTCAGTTATTGGCGTGTGACTTATCAGCTAATCAGTTAGAGACTTACTCAGCTAGCTGCTTCAAGAGTAACTCTGTTGGGCGAACAATCGCGATGATCGATTCGTCGTAGATCTTCGCTGATTCAGACAGTATCGCTTGATAGGCGTTCGCGTCTGATGCTCGAACTTTTTCACCTGCTTGTGCTTTAGCAATCAAGGTTAACGCCAAGTCTGCAACTTCCGCGGTTTTCTCTGCGACAACCACAGTCTCTACCGAAGATAAATTTCCGGCGAAGACAGTTTCAGCAGCGAGTGCAGCCGCTTTTGCTTGTTGATAATGCTCTGCAAGTTGCTCAAGCGCTTGTTGATTACCCGTTGCAACGTCATCGACTAAATCTTGCATCTCATACACAGCGTAACTTTCCACTGGCAGTGCATCAACAAAGCGATTTAGACGCTCGTACTGGCTGTATAAAGTACCCTTAGGTTCAGTTGAGTTCCACTTCTCCCAGTTGCGCGCATAGTATTGTGCTGGCTCGGTGTACTTGGCAAGCACGCGCAGGTCGTGGATATCCTGCCCTTTTGCAATGCGTTTTAACAGCATGTCAGCATCCGCATGATGACGAAGTCCAACCGACACTTCAGACCATGTATCCATCGCTTTCATACGCTTGTACATGCTGCGCTCGTCCGTCAACTCCGCATCCGACCAGAAGCGCTCTGCAATCGCATAGCTGCGTGGCCATAGGTAGTTTTCGACCGTGAGGCTGTCTTTGTTCTCTAGCCACATGGTGATCTCGCCGCCCAAGATAAGCTCTTTTTCTTTATCTGTTAATTCCGCAGGATAACCACCATTCGGTTCAGGAATCTCGCTGCCTTCAACATCACTGCTCGCAATCACTTCACCTGTGGTTGGCCAACGCACGTTACCGACCAGTTGGTAACTGCCTTCTGCAAAACCCTTTGCATTCAGGTTTAGGTTGAATTCAGTGTACGACATGAAGTTATCGAAGTGGCCAACAAAGGTTTTGCCCGGCACATAATCAAGGATGTAAATCTCTTCACGAGACTTACCGTTGTAATCACTGAAGGCACGGAAAGTACCGTCTTTCGCTTCAATGATGGTCAGTGTTCCCTTACGTGGGCCGCCTTTTGAACGTGGCTTTTCCCATTGATACGTCACGAATTTCTCGCCACTGTGCAGCTTATCGTCAACAGTGATACCGCTTGGCATTGGGTCATTGCGATAATGGTAGCTCGTCGGCTGAGGTTGATCTAGGTAGTAACCCGTAGAAAGAATACCTGGGTAGCCCTCTTTCGCCGCACGACCAATACTGTCGTGCCCTTGCCAGCTTTGAATCACGATGGAAGTCGGCAGATCTTTATGCCAAATTTCATCCCAACCGGTCATCTTCTTACCGCGCTCTTCGAGCATCTTCTCGACTTTTACATTGAGGTAAGACTGCAGACCACGCTCGCCATCGATATTGTTCTCTTCAATGAACTGTTGGTGCTTTTCGCTGTTTTTCCACTGCGCATAATTTGGCTCATCGCCACCGATATGAAAGTACTCATCAGGGAACAGCTCGGTCACTTCATTAAACACATCACCCAGCATTTCATAGACTTCTGGATTCAATGGGTCCATTAATGGTTCAAACACACCCCAGCCACGTTCTTGTTCGTAGCTTTGACCTTCACCACCCGACATCAAGCGTGGGTAAGCGTGAGCAACCGCAGAAGAGTGACCCGGAAGAGACACCTCTGGAATCACACGAATACCAAGGTTACGCGCGTATTCAACTAGGTAGCGAACTTGGTCTTTGGTGTAGTAATTACCATCAGCGGTTTCAGACCACAGACGCGGCCATGATTCGGTTTGAATGCGAATGCCTTGGTCGTCCCAGAAGTGCCAATGGAACACATTCATCTTCGCCGACGCCATCGCATCTAACTGACGAATTAGCACATCGAATTCAATAAAGTGACGTGAAGTATCGTAAGAAACACCACGCCAGCGAAAGCGAGGCTCATCGACAATTGTTACGGCAGGAATATGGTAGCCAGTCGCCGTAGTTTCAACGAGCTGTAAAAGGGTTTCGATGCCGTGAATTGAGCCGTATGGGCTTGGAGAGCTCAGCGTGATTTGTTCACCCTGAGTGGTAATTTTGTAGGACTCTACAGAGTCGATGTTCTGTACTTCAGACTTTGGCGCTGCGTCGATATCAATGATCAGGTTCGCTTCGTCTGCACTATCCACCTGCCAATTTAGAATCGGAACACCCGTCTGACGCTCAAGGCGATCAATAAAGCGTTTCGCAGTGTATTCAACGCGATCAGAATTAAAGCCTTTGATGTAAACTTTAAAATTACCATCTACTTTCACTTGGCCTGATTTTAATTCCACAGTTTGTGGATAAGGCATTAAATTCAAGTCTGTATTTGGAGCCATTGCTAAAGCCATTGGAGAAACTACTGAACCGGATATCAATAGTGACAATATAGTTTTTTTCATTATTAATTTTCCTATATAACTTTCATTGTATTTTATTTATCAGAGCCTATTCACAAAAATAACTAGGCTATGTTGTTTTAGAATGAGAAATTCACACCAACTCGGAAACGCCAATCCGTTTTATCGTTTTCAGATTGCACCGTATCCGCATCAACCACTTCAGCGTATGGCCTCACTGTTGGTTTCCATTTGTAGACTGCTTTGACGGTATGCTCGCGGGCATGTAGGTCACCAGTTGCGAGCTCTGTCGTATGATGCGTAATCTGATCGAAATACGTAAAGGCATACGAAATCATGTATTTATCTGTATTGTATCCCGTCCAAATATCATAACGGTTTCGCTTTGCTGTCTCTTCATTGCCATAGTCATTCACTAAAGCTTCGGTCGAAAAGTCATAACGATAACGGCCATGTACAAAGAGCCCATTATCAAAGTTATAATTGAGTTTTAGATAAGGCATCAAGAAGGTATTTGAGCCTTGAAAATTCATCACCACGCCAGGGTTCAGCATCAAGTTGTCATTGATGGCATAGGTGTAATAATGGGTAAACTCGGTATTAATCACCTTCGTTTCGTCATACGCTCCTGCTGCATGTCGAACATTCGTCAGTGTTTCTAAACCATACCCATTATCAAAATGGTGACCAACAATAAAACGACTTCGATACTGATCTGTCGTACTTCGATACTCTGCCCTTAAATCGACATAACCCCCGGCAGTTGAGGTCATTGGTAATAATGCTAGTAGTGTTAAAGGAAGTAATTTTTTCATAGTTCACCGATATCATGATTATAAAAACCCACCGCACATTGATATATGCAGAAAGATGTAAATTCGGAGACTACCTGTTTTATTTATTATTAATTTTTAGATTGTACAAGGTTTATTTATAGCTACTGCTCATATTCAGTAGCTATTATTTTATTTTGACTACAGCTAGATTTAACTATTTAACCAACTCAACGGCTTCTCGAACCAACTCCGAAATCTCATCCCATTGCTCGTTCTCAATCATCTTTGGTGACACCATCCAAGTACCACCACAGCACACCACGCGATCCACTGCTAGGTAGTCATTGACGTTGTGTTTACCGATACCGCCTGTTGGCATTAAAGACACATCAACGTATGGCGCTAGCAGAGACTTCACCATGTTGATGCCACCAGACGCTTCTGCAGGGAAGAACTTCAAAAAGTTAAGACCAAGCTCTAGCGCTTGCTCTACTTGGCTTGGGTTGTTTACGCCCGGAACGATCGGCATGTCGATTTCTTGGCAACGTTTTACGGTGTTTGGGTTCAGGCCCGGAGCTACGATGAATTCACTGCCCGACTCTTTCGCAAGGTCGATCTGCGCTGGCGTTAATACTGTGCCAGCACCGATACACATCTCTGGGTACGCATCGCGCATCGCACGAATCGCGTCTGCTGCCGCTTCAGTACGGAATGTTACTTCAGCAACTGGTAGGCCGTTTTCTACCAACACTTTTGCCAATGGAATCGCGTGTTCAACCTTGTTGATTTGGATAACAGGGATAACTTTGAATTGCTTAAGTTTGTTGATCATTTCTTGAGACATAATAATTCCGCTTTTTATTTTACTTTTTAATCAGTTGGCTCATAGCGCTCACGGGGATGATTGCGCCAGAGTATTGAATAACGATTGAAGCCAGTTGGTGGCCAAGTTCGGCTGCGTCGGTGGCGCTCTCGCCAGTAAGACGCGCAGCTAAATAACCCGCAGCGAATGAGTCGCCCGCCGCGCAGGTGTCGACCACATTAGAAACACGCGTCGCTGAAACATAATTCTCAACAATATCGTCCTGTTCAATTTGAACAATCTTGCATGGCTCGCAGCCACGTTTGATGACGATCTCTTGGCAACCCAAACGAAGGCAGCGTTGTTGAACGCTCTCTGAGTTACCCCATACAAGCAGGTCGTCGTCTTCGGTAATCAAGGCGATGTCCACCAACGGCAGTAACTTGGCATACCAATGTCGAGCTTGCTCGGTGCTCCAAAGTTGCGGGCGATAGTTGTTATCAAAAATCACCTTGCCGCCTTGGTTTGAGAACACGCTAATGGCTTTGAATAAACGCTCACAAGAGGCGTCATCCAAGATCGCGATACTGATACCGCTGATGTAAACCGCGTCGACTTGCTTCTCTGTTAGTGCGATTTCAAGCTTATTCAAATCATTAGCATGGAAGTAAGATTTTACTGCCGCATCGTTGCGCCAGTAGTGAAAGTGTCGCTCGCCTGTCTCGTCGGTTTCGACCATGTACAAGCCGGGTAGCTTGTTTGGGATGCGTTCAACGAAATTGGTTTGAATACCCTCTAGCTGCCAGTTATCGACCATATTCTGAGACAGTTCATCGCTACCAAGACCCGTCGCGTAATGAACAGAGAGGTTTTGATGTTGGGTTAAGCGTGAAAGGTAAAGTGCGGTATTGAGCGTGTCACCGCCGAATTTTTTGGTTAATGGAGAGCCGCTGATTTCGACCATGCACTCGCCAAAGAAAGCAATATTGAAGTTAGAAGATGCAGGCATAGCCGATCCTAAAATAGAGAGATAAATGGGGAAGAAGGCCCTACCGAGAAGCAGAGCCTGAGCTAGCTAAACCACTCCACAACTTGTTGTACTGAATTTGTTGTACTAACAGCTGTGGAGCGTTTTAGATTAGCTTGTTTGATTAGCAGGACGTTGAGAAGACGCTTCTTCTTCAAGCACACCTGAATCTGACAATTCCATTTCCATCAGAGCGCGCTCGTCATCAAGAATTGCTTTCGCCATTTCTGGTGTCACTTGGTTAGCCGGAGTACATAGGCTTACCAGCACACCAGCCGTTAGAGCGACTAGACAAGAAGGAATCACAGGGTTGCCCCAGAAAGCCGTGTAGTCTGCATTTAGCATTACAATAAATGAAGCCACAGATGCACCCGCTAGCGTAGCAAGAGCCCCCTGCCAGTTGTAACGTTTCCAGAATCTACCCAACATACCGCACACAAACATGCCCGACATTACAGTTGAAATCATTTTCGTGATGTAGCCAATGATGTCGTTTGAGGTTAATGCGAACAACAGTGCAAAACCAATCACCACAATTAATGCCAAGCGAGAATAGTTCACCATTGACTCTTTGTTTGGTACGCGGCCAGTGAACATCACGTAAACATCACGCAGTAAGATAGACACACCAGCTATCGCATCTGAACTTGCGCTCGACATGGTTGCAGAAAGACCCGCGATAAGAACAATCATGCCAACACCAACCGGAAGAACCGTTGCTGCAACATAAGGGAACGAGTAGTTCGGATTATCCAATGATGGATCAATGGCATGTGCTGCCATACCAATGATTGCAGGGATGATTGAGAAGAAAAGATACAACACACCCGATGCAACAAATGAGCGACGAACGGTTGATACATCTTTACCCGAGTAGATACGTTGACGGAATGAAGGCGTCGCTAGTACACCCACACCAATAACCACAGCCAGAGACACAGCAGGCAGAAGACCCAGTTTATCGATTGCTAAAAAGCTCGTAGCAGCAGGCTCCATGGCAGCGTAAAGGTTATCCATGCCGCCGATGTAATCAACTGACATTACCGCCATCAAGATGAAGCCAGCAAAAAGGATGATAGCTTGAATGGTATCTGTCCACACAACGGCTGTGTAACCACCGATCACCACGTAAATAGTGAATGCCGCAGCAATAATGATTTTCGCTAGGTTGAGATCGATGTCTGCAATCCACGCTAAGTACATGCCGCCACCTAGAATGTGTGCGCCTAACCAACCAATTGAAGCGACAAAGATCAGTACACCTACAACGTTTTTCACGATGCGGTTAGCGCCAACATAGTAAGCCAGCTCTTCACTCATGGTCATGAAGTTCAATTTACGAACCGGAGCAAACCAAAGTGCAAGTAATAGGATGCCTATCGCACCACCAATGCCGTACAGTGCACCTGCCCAGCCATTTGCGTAGCCGAAGCCAACCGCACCCATACTTGAACCCGTACCAACCATCGTCGCTACTGTTGTACCAAGTACTAAGAACATAGGTAGGCCACGGCCACCTAATAAGAAATCTTCGCCAGATTTTTGATTACGCGAGACAAACCAGCCTAACCAAATTAAAAATAATACGTACACGCCGAAGCCTGTAAGAAAAAGTGTGCTGTTCATTTGACACCTCTCAGTGAAATATTGAGTTCATTCCTGAACTTTATTTATGATTCATTCATTTTATATTTCATATAATTAATTTATTGATTTTATCTTTTTTAATTAAAGTAATTTTTATAAATGTAGGGTGAGAGTATTAAAGGATAATAACAGGGATAACTAACCCCTAATACTCTCTAAGTAGGTAATTGTGATTAGGTTATTACTATCCGCGATCGGCGCGGTAGCAAGTCACATCCACTTCAACCTTCACGTCTACAACTAAGTCGCAAACCATGCAGATACGAGCCGGTGGGTTAGCACCGAAGAACTCTTTGAATACTTTATTAAAAGATTGGAAGTAACGAGAATCCGTTAGCACAACCTTTACGTGCATTACGTCTTCTAGGCCGTAACCCGCTTCAGTCATGATATCGACACAGTTTTGGATCGCTAGGCGAGACTGGTCAACAATGCCACCCTCAACCACTTCACCATCTGTCATCGGTGTCTGGCCAGAAACGTATAGGAAACCACCTGCTTCAGTTGCACGTGCAAATGGTAAATGTTGTCCGCCTGTACCTGTACCGCCTTCAACACCGTAACGTTTAATAGTCATTTTTTAACTCCACTTATTTATAGATAATATTGGCTTTACAGATAAAACAATTTCTATTCCAATATATTTAAATTAATTCGCCATTTTTATAGCCATCTGAATTTAATAAATAATTTAAATTCTAGTTTCGGTAAATAAAAACGCCTGAACGATTATTTCTTACTTTTCCTTGCTGGTAAGTTAACTCACCATTTACAAATACACTTTCTATTCCTTGTGCAACTGAAATAGGATTTTCAAATGTTGCTGTGTCTTTAATATTCTTTGGATCAAATAAAACTAAATCGGCAAAAGCACCACAGCGAACTTCGCCTCGGCCGGCTAAGTTGTAACGCTGAGCCGACATTCCGGTCATCTTGTGAATCGCTTCTGGCAACGAGAACAGTTTTTCATCTCGGCAATAGTGACCTAGTACTTTCGGGAAAGTGCCCCACAATCTTGGGTGTGGATGCGGGTCATTAGGTAAACCGTCTGAACCCACCATGGTCAGTTTGTATTTCAATACACGCTTTACGTCGTTCTCATCCATGCAGTGATAAACCGCGCCCGCTGGTTGAAGCGCTTTTGCTGCGTCCATCAGAGGTAGATTCATTTCATCAGCAATCTGCTTCAGCGTTTTGCCTGCGTGTTCTGGTTTTGATTCAGACCAAGTAATGAAGATGTCGAAATCGTCGGTCACTTGTTTCAAATCTAATGTCGAAGAGCTCGCTGAGTATGGGTAGCAGTCGCAAGACACATCTTGGTGCTCAGAAACCTTGTCCATTAAGTCGAGTACTTCAACGGTTCGACCCCAGTTCCCCGCACCTGCACATTTAAGGTGGGAGATAACAACCGGCACTTTCGCGTATTGTCCCGTCTCAAACGCCTCTTCCATCGCGCTTAAGATCTCTTCAAATTCGGTACGCATATGCGTGGTATAGATGCCGCCATGGCCAGAAAGCACTTTCGCTAACTGCATCACTTCGTTGGCATTCGCTTGTTTCGCGCTTGCGTAAGCCAAACCAGAGCTCAAACCTAATGCGCCTTGCGCCATCGCCAAATCAAGATTGGTCTGCATCGCTGCAATTTCGTCTTCGTTTGCTGTGCGTTGTAAGTCGTCCATCACTTGGTTACGCAATGTAGTATGGCCGACTAATGCTGCGACGTTTACTGCTGGTTGAGCTTGCTCTACCGCTTGTGCATACGCTGAAAAAGTTGGGTATTTGAAATCAGCCTGAGCGCCTAAAAGATTCATTGGGTCAGGTGGGTCACCAGCCAAAATGGTTGGCGATGCGCTGATACCGCAGTTGCCAACAATCACGGTTGTGACACCTTGGCTGATCTTAGGCAGGCAGTCTGGGTAACGAATTACATTGGTATCGTCATGTGTGTGTACATCGATAAAACCAGGAGCCAATGCTAAGCCTGCTCCCTCAACCAACTGGCCACAATCTTCGTGATCGATTTGACCAATTTCGGCTATTTTTCCATCTCGGATTGCTACATCGGCACAAAACGATTGTTCGCCGGTGCCGTCAAACACCTCTACATTTTTAATTATCGTATCGAACAACATTTTTCACTCTCTCAATCCACTGTGTTGATGGAGCTATATTAGAAATTCAGCCGATTATTTTCAGTGACAAAACACACATAATATTTTAATTTGTGTGATAGTTTCTACCACAAAACAGATTGTGGATATATTTAAACATTAAATAACAACAACTTAAATCATGTTAGGAATCAGCAATGAAACATAACTCGACACAAAAAGATGTTATAAAGTATCAAAACGATAGTTTTATCTTGACTGAAAAAGGCCAAAAAGGGAGAGCAATATCACAATCTGAGAACGGTATTTATCGACTGGTTGATGAAGATGTTTCACTTCCGGTTGCAGTTATCAAACAATCGGCATTGACCAATAACCTGAATTGGATGCAATCATTCGCCGATCATCATCAGGTTAAATTGTCGCCACACGGCAAAACCTCCATGACTCCTGCTTTTTTCCGCCAACAGCTAGAAAATGGCGCTTGGGGCATAACAGTAGCAACGCCTGCACAGGCAGAAGTTGCCGCAATGGCGGGTGCGAAACGAATCATCATGGCCAACCAATTGGTAGGTAAAACCAACATGGCGGTCATCGAACAACTTATTCGCGAGTTTGATGTCGATTTCTATTGTTGTGTGGATTCATCAGTAAACGTGCAGCAACTTAACCAATATTTCGCCAATACAAAGCAAACGCTAAAGGTACTGATCGAGTTTGGTGTACCGGGTGGTCGCTGTGGGTGTCGTTCGCCACAAGAAGTTCTAGAACTGGCTCAAACTATCCAAGACACACCGGCCCTTTCGCTGGCAGGTATTGAGGTGTATGAAGGTGTGATTCACGGTGACAATGCCGAACAAGATATTCGTACCTTCCTAAATCAGGCACTCACTTCGGTCGAAAGCCTTGCATCAGATGGTCTAATTGCAGGACAACCTATCATCACTGGCGCAGGTTCTGCTTGGTATGATGTGGTGGCAGAATGCTTGGCGAACCTAACCGATTACTTGGCTATTATCCGCCCGGGTTGTTATGCCATTCACGATACTGGGATCTACCTAGACGCACAAAGCAAGGTGTTGCAACGTGCCCAAGTAAACCAAGGTTATGCGTGCGAATTGGGTGGTGATTTAGAATCGGCACTTGAGGTGTGGGCTTATGTTATCTCTCGTCCAGAGCCGACCAAATTAGTGGTTGGGCTAGGCAAGCGTGATGTGGCCTTTGATGCAGGCTTACCAATTGCTGAGCGTGGCTATCGCAATGGCGAAGCTATCTCAGTGAAAGGCTTAACCTCTACTGCCGTGATGGACCAGCATACCTTTGTTGAAACCGATGGCTCTTCTGAAATTGAAGTGGGCGACATGATTGCTTTCTCGACCTCACACCCGTGTTTAACCTTCGACAAATGGCGCTACATTGCTATCAGCGATGACGAACATCAGGTGACCAAATGGGTGGAAACCTGTTTCTAGGTCGATTTTTCAATAAGCTAGAATCAACGAAGCAATAAGATATACTAACGGGGCTAAGGCTTAGTTTTAAATGGATTAGTGCTAAATGGCTTGGTTTTTAAGAGCTAGGTTCTTAAAAACTAAGCAATACGATTAGCCCCATCAACAAAGGATCAGGATTCTTGAGTTTAGAAGTAGATATCATTTCACAGATAACAGAGCGTTTTCCTGTTCTTCGTGATGCAGAAAAGAAAGTCGCCAAGCTGATCATGGATGACATTAATTTTGCTGCCAATGCCAGTATCACAGAACTTGCTGAAGGTGCTCAAGTGAGCGAAGCCACCATTACGCGTTTTGCTAAGGCGATCGGCTGCAGCAACGTACGTGATATGAAGATTAAGTTGGCTCAGACACTAACCGTTGGCCAGCGCTTTATCCTCGAACCTGTTGACCAAACGGGCTATCAAGGTATCTACGAATCAATCAAGCAGAGCCTAGATATCAACCGAACTCTGTTCAAAGAGCAAGACGTTGAAACCGCAGTCAGCTGGCTGCATAACGCCAGGCAGATCATTGCTATCGGCATGGGTGGCGGCTCGACTATCGCCTCACAAGAACTGCAACACCGGCTGTTCCGATTGGGCTACCCAGTGGTGTCGTACAACGATGGCTTGATGTCACGTATGGTTGCCGCTACAGCCGATGCCAATGACGTGATGGTGATGATTTCAGCGACAGGCTTTACGCCCGTGATCACTGAAACCGCAGAGCTAGCTAAGCAGTATGGACTTAAGATCATCGCGATTACGCCACAAGATACACCGCTAGCAAAAATTGCCGATATCTTGTTACCCATCAAGCATATGGAAACCGACTTCATCTACAAACCATCGGCTTCTCGCTACGCTATGTTGGCATTAGTGGATGTGCTTTCTATGGGAATCGCAGTCAATCACAAGAACCGTTCGCGCGACAAACTGCGCCGCTTGAAAGTTGCGCTCGATTCTTACCGAGGCGGTGGCGATAGACAGCCTCTCGGTGATTAACGAATCAAGGACAGAATGGGCTTAAAATCTGGGGCGCGACAATCTTTCACTAGCTCGTATAAGCTCATTTCCAACCCTGTGATTTCGATACCAGCATCCATTAGTCGACGGATTGCCAGACCCTTGTTGAGCGCGGTTCGCGAGCTAATACAATCACTAACCACTTGAACCTTGTACCCAAGTTCCAACAAACCCATTGCGGTTTGATAGACACAAATGTGAGCCTCAATGCCACACACCAGCCAAGTTTTCACATCCTTGGCTTGCACAGCCTCAACAAACTTAGGCTCATCACACGCGTTGAAAGTAAATTTCGGTATCGGCTTGTCATCACTCAATAGGTCATTAAGTTCGTCGACCGTAGCTCCTAGCTTCTCAGGGTTTTGTTCTAAGCTAATAATTGGCAGCCCCAAAATCTGCGCACCCTCAATCAACTTTCCACAGTTAGAGATCAGTATATCGCTCTCATCAACAAGGCGTGCGAGCTTGCCTTGTACGTCCACAACCACCAAACCTGTGTTTGCTCTGTTTAACATCCAACTCTCCTTGTTATCACTAGAATCAACTCTCTGACTCAAACCAATAAATACTACAATATGATGTTAATCTTATTGGTTTAGCCTTATTTTTCAATAGGTTAGATAAATGCAATTCTACCCAGACCATAAAAAACATCGTTTTATTTAGCAAATTTAACTATTTGTCAATATATGAATTTTATTTATAAACGATATAACCAACAAAAACTCCGTTAATGCTTGAAAACTCTAGGAGTACATACAATCGCACTATCAATGAAAAGATAGGTTTCATTTGTGAGGGTTTTATAAATCAAAAAACAGCGATACCGTGATTTTCATCACAGGATGAATTAACAAGGTATCATCATGAAAAAATCAGCATTAGCACTCGGATTAATCGGTTTAGTTTCACTTCCAACTTTTGCAGCAGGCACAGATGGCGGTGCGTATGTAGGTGGCGGACTTAGTGTCTATCAAGGTTCGGATACAGATGGCGCGCCAAGCTTAGATTCTAGCGGCATGGGCTATAACCTATACGGCGGTTACCAATTCAACCGTATCGTTGGCGTGGAACTTGGCTATAACGATTATGCAGACTACAAAAACAGCACAGACAAACTTTCACCAACGTCTATTTCTGTATCAGCAAACCTCGGTTATACGTTCGATAACACTATTCGCCCATTTGTGTTAGCAGGTTTAAGCTCTGTCGACCTCAATGCAAATAGCGCTGCAGGATACGATGATGATAGTGGTACAGGTTTCCACTTTGGCGTTGGTGTTGAATACACACCGGTTGAACACCTAACACTTCGCCTGATTTCTCAAGCGGATGCGGTAAGTGTAGAAGACAACTATTCCTATAGTAATGGTTCACTCAAAAGCGACGACCATACACTAGCATTCAACAGTGTTAGCTTCGGTGGTTCATACGACTTCTAATGTAATTGAACCACATAGAATAAGCTGAATATACTCATTCACTTTGCTGTACCACCTTGTCTTAAAGGTAACTCAGTAAAGTGAATTTTTTTATCTATGTAACGATTCAACTTACAAAGCCATACAGTAATACATACAAGACTACGGAATAATGGTCATCAACGGTCGAAAGGTCGCAAAACAAAAATAATTGATACTGGCATGACATTAAAGAGTGAGTAAGAAAAATGAACAAGATAACGAAATCAGCATTAGCACTGGGTTTAATCAGCGCAGTTTCTCTTCCAGCTTTAGCAGCAGGTACTGACGGCGGTGCTTACATTGGTGGTGGTCTTAGTATCTACCAAGATTCTGATACCGATGGTCAAGGTAGTTTAGATTCAGATGGCATGGGCTACAACCTATACGGCGGCTACCAATTCAACCGCATCATTGGTGTTGAGCTTGGCTACAATGATTACGCTGACTACAAAAAAGGGGCTGCAAAACTGGAACCGACGTCTATTTCTGTGTCAGCAAACCTAGGTTACACATTCGACAACACAATCCGCCCATTCGTATTGGCTGGTTTAAGCTCTGTTGACCTAAACGCAAACAAGAGCGCGGGTTACGATGACGATAGCGGTACTGGTTTCCACTTTGGTGTTGGTGTTGAATACACGCCAATCGAACATCTAACATTGCGCCTAATTTCTCAAGCAGACGCTGTGAGTGTTGAGAACTACTACATTGGCAACAACAGTTCATTGAAAACTGAAGACAAAACACTTGCCTTCAACAGCATTAGCTTCGGTGGTTCATACAACTTCTAATGTGATTGAACCACATAGAATAAGCTGAACATACTAATTCACTTTGCTGTTCCACCTTGTCATGAAGGTCACTCAGTAAAGTGAATTTTTTGTTTCTACACGCCCTACCGCGTCATTTCACTTTAACCAGTTTATCGCTCGTCACGCCTAATTGAGATTTATGCGTTGATATTAGAGCTTTCTTGGTAGCGAGACTAAAATAAAGGAATAAGAGACGCAGGAACTCAACTACGATGAATCTACCACGCTTAAATATGTCGATAAACAAACTCCCTTTCGTGCTGGCTGTGTATTACCTATTTGTCATTAACCTGCCTATTTCGCGCGAACTATTCAACATTCTGAGCGCCTCAAAAGCGGAGAGTATTGGGTTCATAATCTCAATTCCCTTTTTCTTTCTCGCTGCATTCAACTTTATCTTTCAAGTTTTTAACTGGCCGATATTCGCCAAAGCCTTTTTCATCTTATTACTGCTTACTTCCTCTTTAGTCAGCTATAGCATGTTCAGCTATGGCATTTTTGTTGACTATGGAATGATAGAAAACGTTTTTGAAACCAACAGCGGAGAAGCAGCAAGTTATCTAAGTCTGTATTCGATTTTATGGTTTGTTCTAATGGGTGGTCTCCCATCACTTATGCTTTTATTCACAAACCTTAAGAGGGAATCTTGGAAAGATTTTGCTATTTGGAAAAGTATCGGTCTGTTAAGTTCATTGATCGTAATCGCGATTATTGCAGGGTTATTTTACAAAGATTATGTCTCGATTGGTCGTAACAACTCTCACCTTAAAAAGATGATCATTCCGACCGAATACGTCGCTTCAACTGCAAAATACATTAACAATACTTACATAAAAAAACCGATTCCTTACCAAGAGATCGGCTTAGACGCGCAGCTAAAACCGGAAGCTAAACAAGCAACTAAACCAACGCTATTGGTGTTTGTTCTTGGAGAAACAGCGCGTGTGTATAACTACCAATATTATGGCTATGAGAAAGAAACCAATGCTCATACCAAGCCTTACAACCCGATATTTTTCTCTGATGTTCAGTCGTGTGGAACTGCCACTGCGGTTTCTGTGCCGTGTATGTTTTCTAACATGAATCGCAGCAACTACGACCGAGACAGGGCTTATAACCAAGATAACGTAGTCGACATTATGAATCGCGCGGGGATTCACTCTATCTGGCGAGAGCACGATGGTGGGGATAAAGCTGTCGCACATCAAATTAAAGAGATGACACTGGTTGCCAAAGACAGCGACCCTTTGTGTAATAAAGAGGTGTGTTACGACACAGCCATGCTAGAGAACTTCGAACAAGATACTCAAGGTCTCACGCAAAATAACATCCTTTTCTATCATATTTCCGGTTCTCACGGCCCAACTTACTATGAGCGTTATCCTGAAGAACATAGGAAGTTTATGCCAGATTGCCCACGTTCTGACATCGAAAACTGTACCAAAGAGCAAGTCGTCAACACCTACGACAACACTATTTTGTACACGGATTTCTTTCTCTCACAGGCTATTCAAAAACTTGAAAAACTCACCGATACATACAACGTGGCGTTAATGTATATCTCCGATCATGGAGAGTCTTTAGGAGAAAACGGCGTCTACTTGCATGGCATGCCCTACTCACTGGCACCAAAAGAGCAGACTCACGTACCAATGATTCTATGGATGTCTGATGGCTTTGCTACAGAGAAAGGGATCAATGAAACGTGCTTGCGTAAAGAAGGAAAGGAACAGAGCTTTTCGCACGACAACCTGTTCGACTCCTTACTTGGCTTGATGGACGTGCAAACCAAAGAATACCGAGAGGAACAAGATATCTTCGCACCATGTCGGTAGTTCTCTTCAAATGCTGATTTTTAAGGGGCTCATTGTATGAGCCCCTTTTTGCTTTCTATCTAATCTAAAACTGTCGTTTGACTCACACCAGTCTCACAGGGAACGGTAGGAGAACTTAAATAGTATGCAGTAAAGTCACGATTGAAGTGACATAGAAAGCGACTCAAAACCTTTGATTCAACCTATAAAGGGCAAGGTGATCAATTATACTTATTAGGTTAACAACAGCTCAATTTGAGGTATAGTTGCCGCTTGAAGAACATTTGATATCTAGTTTAATGTTTATTAATATTTGCATGTTTAACGAATCAGCGAAAAACGCTATGTATTCGTCACTTGATCCCATTACAGAATATCACCAAGAAGCAAGTTTCTTTCACTATATCACTGAAGGAAACACAAAGTGACGAGAGCCTTTAAAGTCAAGCAGTTCGTTTTAATCGAGGACTCTCTGTTTATTCTTGACTCAAAAACCAATCAACAGCTGCGAATAGGTACACATGATTTATTAACTCTCAAAGAGTTGTGCTTTCATGCAGGAAAGATCGTTTCTAAAGAATCGCTATTGGAAAAAGGATGGCCGGGAAAAATCGTTTCGGATAGTTCACTAACCCAATCGATTCGTAACATACGAACGTTATTAGGCGACAACGGCAAAGAACAAAAATGGTTAAAAACCGTCCCAAAAATCGGCTACGTACTAGATGAATCTATTGTTCACAAGATCAGTAATGAAAGCCTTTCTGTTGATAGCTACATAGAACCACTTCAAAAAGAGCCTCAATTAATAAAAGAAATACAGAAAAACAACATACCTCGACTTAAGCGGTGGCTAAACTGTACAAATAACCTCAGTTGTGGGTTTAAACTAACAATACTGAGCTTACTTTTAGTCTCGACTGCTAATTTGTCATATAAGGTTTACAAGCTGATATTAATCAAACAAAAAACAACTAAATATCCAAAAATAAGCTTTGCACAAGGGGCAACAACAATCTATTCGGACAATACAGAGTTCGCTTTAGAAGCAGGCAAAGAAATAGATTGTTGGCTAGATAAAAATAAAATGAAGCCACAAAGAATTGATGTCTTATTGTTAAAAGAGAACCTCTCTTTTGCTATCGTAGATCAGCAGGGTAAAATCACTAATAAATTAATTTTATTAGAAAAAGGCTTTGAAAATAAGCAAGTCGTAAAACTATTAGTCGATGAGGTAAGTCATGCTTTCAATTAGTTTATTCCTTGTCGCTTTCCTCAATGTTTTACTCTTCATTATCTACGGTTTCAGTGACACTCCTGGCGTTGCTTATGATATAGATTACCGAGTCGAAGATGTTGCAAGCGACTACTGCGGCCGTAGTAAGTCACAAATCTACTTCGATGATAACAAATTCGAAATGAAATCAGTCGTTGAAGAAATTACTCCAAATAACGAAAAATTGTATTTCGAAACAAAAAAAAAAGGAACGTATTTATCGCTCAGTGAAAATATTTACAGTATGAGTTTCACTGAACATACCTCTAATTTCATTGGAAATAAACGCCTACCTGAGACACCGATCATAAACAGTTTTTATAGCGCAGAACGGTATCTACCCAACCGAAACTTGATTGAAATAAAACACCGAAGTGAAAACTACCTTATTTTAATAAGTTTTATTAATGGTGGCCAGATTCTTGCTTTGGAGCGACACTAAGATACTTCACAATCATGACATCCATGTACAGGCTAAACAATTTTTCCACAATAACGTTTAATGAACGTCTATATCTTTATGCAATGCACCGCTTTGTTAAATAGCGTCAGTTTGTCGGCCAACTGCCTTTCTACACTCGCGGCATTGACCTCCCACTCTGAGACCATAATAAGTTTATCTTTAGTGGTGTTCATAAATACCTGCTCATCAGACATCAGTAATTCGACTAGTTTTGATGCTTTGAGAGCCAAGACACGTCGATCACGTAAAGGTATTTCCACGAACGCTTGAATACTCTTTTCATTCAGTGAAATAAAAATCTCTTCTCCATCGATCAACTCAATAGCAATAGGTTGATTACCCTCGATTCTTGATAACATGTTCGCGGGTACTCCTAGGTTTTCGACCAAGGTTTTGAATACTATCTCTCGCAACTTTTTCAACATGAACTCCTGTGAACTTACAATATTTGAATTTGATGTAAATAATGGTTATAGCTGCCGGAACAACAAATGAAACTGGTCATAAATGTTGCCTCCAACCTGAGTGAGCAAGATAATGAAAACAACCAACTTTGCCGCCATAGGTAAACCCGGGTCCTGGACGCTAAACACAGTTTGAAGCAGACCAACAATCACGCCAGTTATCACAAAACTCAACGAAAATATAATGATCGCATCTTTCACTATGTCCAAACAGGCTGCGGTCACATCAAGTACGG
The DNA here is from genome assembly GCF_963898195.1 of Vibrio sp. L3-7. Lineage (NCBI taxonomy): Bacteria > Pseudomonadati > Pseudomonadota > Gammaproteobacteria > Vibrionales > Vibrionaceae > Vibrio > Vibrio sp. L3-7. Next base: position 186,870 of record NZ_CAWQUW010000004.1, read on the forward strand.
TCATAAACATCCTCTAGAAAACTAGTCACTTGGTGCTCCTCAAATTCAAATAGATAATATTTATTACGAAACAGAACTCGATAACTATTGACCAGAGGGTATTGCCAAAAAATTTCGGGTGCGAGCTCGAAGTGCGTTCTCGTTGTTCTTTCTACTGGTACTAATGTTTGCAATGCAAGCGATGAAGGTACAGTCAATCCTCCTCGGTCTGTATTGGTTTTTACCACCTCCCTATGGAAAATATCGTGGCTTGCTTTCCCCTCCTCAGAGATCACGGTAGTGAGTGCGACTTGATTGACCAATTCAGACGAGACAGCACCCCGTTGAACCAGAGTTGAGCTCTGCGAAGTGACTCCACCACTCCGCTCCAAACCAAATGTATATCGCCCCGACGGAGTATGAGGAAGCGATAGTGTCCCTGTTCGATTTGTCACGTCAGACATTGTAGGTACTGCTTTACCCGAAAAACTAATATTCAGACCTTGCTCCTTGGAACTCCTAGGTTCGGGTGGTGCCATGACAGCTCTAGTTCGACTGGTCTCATCTAGAACTGTAGGCTCTGTCTTAGCAACAATGCTGCTACTTCGGTCTCGTTCATGGAGAGACCTAAACTCGGGCAGAACAGTTATCCCCTTTGAATGACAGGTCACGTCTGGCACGGTAGTACCAATCTTAGCAACAGAGCTATTACTCATTTCACGCTGATCGATAGACCTAGCTACTTGGGGGGTCATTCCCATTTCGAATCGACTAGTCACATTAGGCTCGGCATTACCCGTCGTAACAACAGGGCTATTACTCATTTCAGGCTGACCGACAAACCTAGCCTCTTGGGGTGTCATTACCATTCCTAGTCGACTAGTCACATTAGGCTCGGCATTACCAATCGTAACAACAGCACCATGACTCTGTTCTCGTTGATGAAGAGGAGGAGCTAGGGTCACCACTGCTGAAACCTGAGTAACAGGATGATGCTCTCCCCCTCTTAAATTTGATAGTTGTCCCATGAAGGCTTTATCTAAATCAGCAACCATTGGCATTGTATTTAACAACGCATGCACGACCTTGGCATCCAGCGATAAACTCACTTTTTGTAACGTTACCCTGTTCAACATTGGCTGACCATATCGCAACGCTCCTGCTAGACCTAGTCCAGAATGACTATCAGAATCTCGCTTGACGATAACCAAAGGATCAATTGCGACTTTGCTTTCAACGACAGGTTGCTCCCTCTTACTCTCACAGCTCTGCTTGGATTCCTTAATACAAAGGTCACCAAAAACATTCGTTTGGGGGATTCCTTTTGCTATAAGAAGCTCAACTTTAATCTCAGTTTCTAACTCTTTATCGTCGAAAAGCAGAAGTGTATCTAAGTCAGGTTCGCGTAAATCAGTGAGGTGCTGGTCCAACTCAAATCCTTCACCAATATTGAGTGTCGTACGAGTCACCTCACTGATAAATAAGTTAATCATGCTTTTCATACCTCATCTGCTCGCGAAGTTCGGCGAGCGCGTCCTTTCGCTTTTCTAATCTTCGCTTTTCCGCTTCAACATCTGTTATTTGATGCGCCAGTTCTTGTGCATTCTGACGCTTTATCGAGGCATCAAAGAACAAAGACTCTATCGCTGATTTGGTACTTTCTCGGCGCATAAACAACCGGCTAAGGGCGTTGGGTTCACCAACGACATTAAGACACTTCAAATAACGCTGTTGCTCCTCAATTTCTTGCCACTTCTCTTCAATGAAATTGACCAATTCCTGATACTGCTTCCTCAGATTAACGAGCTTTCTTTGCTGTTTACCAATACGAATATCAACAATATCAATAAGCTGTCCAAATTCCTTCCATCGCTTCGAGGGTTTGCTCATATTCCACTCCATCGAACCCTTGCTTTAAGAAAGACATAATGTGCGGATAACGATCTATCGCTTCATCGGTTTCTAAGTCATTTCCTTTTTCGTACTCTCCAACTCGAATCAACAACTCAACATTGAAGTAGCGATAAACCATGTCTTTTACCCGTTCCGATAATCTTACGAACTCATGGCTCTGAACTTTATTCTGCAAACGACTCTTGCTTTTTAAAACATCGATAGCAGGGTAACGGCCAGTTGATGCTATTGTCGTCGAATAAACCAAATGACCATCAATCAGAGACTTCACTTCATGCGCGATTGGGTCATCATCAATTTCCTTTTCAATCAATACCGTGAAGATTCCGGTTACAGAGCCAAACTTAGAGTTGCCACAACTTTCAACTAAGCGAGACAAAGCGAGGGAAACGCCTATCGGAATTCCCCCTTTGATCGGAGTGTTATCCAACATCGCCTGAGCACGAGCAAAACGAGTCAGTGAGTCAAAATACAACACTACCTTCTTGCCCTGCTCCATATAATGACGAGCAATAGAGACGGCGACTAACCCTGAGCGCACCTTCTCCAAAGGATTAGCTTCCGAGGTCGATACTATAGTGATCGACTTCTGAATAACTTCAGGGCCAATTTCACCTTCAAGGAACTCAACGACTTCACGAGCTCGTTCGCCAATCATGGCGAAGATCACGACATCAGCATCCATATTGTTCGCCATAATAGATACCGTAGTCGTCTTTCCTGCTCCTGCTGGTGCAAACAAACCAACACGTTGCCCCTCTCCAATGGTAAAAAGCCCATCAATAATTTTAAGTTTGGTTGGAAAAACGGTTTCAATCGGTGCACGAACATTTAGAGGTATCGGCTCTACAGCAATTGGTAGATCATGAAACTGGCCTTCTTGATTGAGATAGTTATCGCCATAAATCGATTCGCCATAGCAGTTGATCACTTTCCCAACCAAGGCATTTTCATTTAATGGGAAGCAGAAACGACGCGGCGTAATTTCAACTCGACCGCCACGCTGGACAGCTCCGGGCTGAAGAAGCTTTATCTCAACTCGCGATCCGGCAATTTTCATCACTTCCCCCCGAATACGCTCCATCGTAACCGTATCGATAAAGCACTCCTGACCAACAAAGGTATCGACAGAAACATGACAAATAACCGTATCTTGATAGGACTCCTTGACCTTAAAAAAGTGCGTCAACATTAGTTAATCACCTTAAAAGAGATCGATATGTAGCGTTTATATTTTCTCTTAGTTTCGTTAGTATTTTTAAACAACTCACCTAAAAGCGGAATGCTAGAAAGAACGGGGACACCGGTGACAGTTTGTTGGGTTACTGTATTGTCAAAGCCTCCTAAAATAACGGTCTGCTGAGGTTGTATATACACTTCTGACTGCAATGACTGAGAGCTAACTCTCGGCGGTTTTGACGTCCCGCCTCCCTCATCCTCGTCATCATCCAAAGATTCTTCAATATATTCGACTTTGGCCTGGACATCGCCAGAGGGAAGCAAACGACCAGTGACATAAAGGCTATTGTCGGCCTCAATCTCTTGAGTCTGGACTTGTTTCTCTGATATCAAAGTAATCGTTGCAGTATCTTTTTTACCAAAATGACCCTGCTGATTTTCCAGAATCAGTAAATTGGTCTCATAAATACCGCGCGCAACCCCATTCGACGACAAAGCCTGAAAATTTTGTAGAAAATCCTTAGTTTGCGTAAACGGGGGCACCACTATGTCGTATATACCACGACTGCCATTTAACCAAGAGCTGTCTATTCCTAGGTTTTCACTTCTAGATACTGCGATGTCGTACACTTTAAGTGAAAATAATAATTGCTGACGCTTGATGTCGATCAGAGCTGCAATTCGTTTCGCTAGCTTAACTTCAGCTGGTGTCCCACGGATAAGTAGTGCATTAGAGCCTGGTAAAGGCTGTACTTTGGAAGTTTTCTCTTCTTCATCTAGCTGTTGTTTATCCCCATCGCTCAGCTTTACTTTGTAGGCTCTTTGAATAATTTCATCATTGTTAACATTTTGGAATTGCCCAATATTTATGATCGCCGCTGAAATCAAAGAAGTCGCACCGAGGAAGACAATGTTGCCGTCAAAAGTATCAATTTGTCGGTCAACCACAGAGAGGTAATGGAAATTGATTCTTGCCAGTTCGAGGTCATTACCATTCTCAAGAAACTGGTTCTTATCCACCATAGTCGCGTAACCGACCGCATCATTGACAAACTTGCGAGTACCAGAGAACAAGATAGAATTACCGCGTTCAACTAACTTAACCTTGGTCGTCGTACTTATTTTGAAGGTTTGTTGGAGCTCTTTTAACAAGGTTTTCGGTGCGATGTTACGCGGTTTATAAGCATAATTGATATAAGCTTGACCCGACTGAACCGTGAGAGTACCGCCGTAAACATACCAGTCAAAGTCATATACTTCTGATAACTGGCTTAACAGATCCGCTCCATTCCCTGATAATGTCTGAGTAATCAACTGACGTTCAGTTTTGTTATCTACATCTTCAACCAGCTTAACTTGCATATCTTTAGCTATTGCTTTGAGCGCACCTTGCAAATTAATGTCCTGCTGTTTAATCAACACCTCAGCTCGAAGCAGTGTCGAGAAAAAGATTAGGCACAGTAGTCGTTTATACTTCATCAAGAATCTCTTCTAGACGTTGTTGATCTGCTTTCATGCGGCGAATAGTTTCGTTAATCACAGTTTGTTCAATCACCATATCGACTACATCCTGCTCAGTAACAACATTATCTTCACCAGAGGAAGCTTCACCTAGAGCTTGCTTATTTTTATCTACCTGCTGAGCCACTAATTCGAAATCAGATTGGGTTTCTGATAGTCCAGCAATATAAGTGGTATTTATCATTTCAACTCTAGTCATAACCTACCTTTTGCATCATTTGCTTGAAAACATAAAACTGGTCGTTCAGCAACCAGAGGTTAAGTAAAATAATCACCACGATCGCTTTAATGTTTGGTGTAACAAAAAGTGATAAGGATGCTTTTTTGAAAAACAGATCGACGTAACCGCAACAGACTGTAATCGCGAGCATAATAATGATGTACTTGCCTGCGACAATTACCATCATCTTCAAACTATCCGTGATGAGGAAGAACAAGGACTCAAAATCTAGATTGAGATTTGTCTCATTACTGTGCGCTATCACGTCAATGATCGGGCGAAACAAAGTGCCGCTTTGCAACGCAAAAACTAAGAAAGTTAAGCTACTTATTTTTGCCAACGCCTCCGATTCATCCGTAAAGCGTTTGTCCTGAACCGACTGCTCGTTAAGTAGTAATAACTGTTGAATAACGCTGCCTACGGTTCCACTAAGCCAGTAAGGAACAGAGGAGAACATCGCAAAAATCACCGCCGTTATCACCCAACCAAATGTCGGGATCTGGTCGAGTTGACTAGAATCAACAAAAATCGCTATTGCTGCGGCGATCGCAAGACAGGTAATGTTGTCTAAATAAAGCCTGGTCGGGTTATAAATTTTTAAAAAAAGGAAAAAACCAGCAAACAGCATCCAATTGGGAAATAATAATTCCCCCATATTAGCCAAGAGCTCTGAACAATAAAGTCCAGCTATCCGAGAAGTAGAAAACCGCCAATTTCACGGGTGTTGAAATTACGGTAGGTGACAACATCGTCATACCAACACCACTCAAAATCACCGCAATCAAAAAGTCGATGCTGACAAACACCATGTACAATTTAAGTCCCAGTTCAAAACCCTGATATAGGTCAAGAATCAGATTGCCTAGAAAAAACTTAAACGTATCGTTATCCTCATCAAAATGAAGTGGAATATCGATCATACTTGTCAATTGATTCGTCTTAGTCTCAGCTCGATCCAACAATTCGGGGAAAAAATCAAAGATGTTACTGGCTAAATAATACATCGTAATATCTTTGGGCTGCTCTTCTTCCAATGTCAGATCCAATGGCAAACCAAGAGTCTCTTTCTTCTGTTCAGAGAAATAGGGCTTTACGCGCTCAATACCGGGCTTAATAACTGGCCATAAACTATTCAGCGCCATTAGCGCTGCAAGCAAGTTGACAACGATCGTAGGTGGTATCTGCTGAGTCCCAACCGCATTTTTAATAATGTTGAGCACAATGTTGTATTTAACAAAACCAGAAAAGCAGATAAAAAATACCGTTGACAACAACGCCAGCGTCAACAAAACGATCAGGTTTGCACCAGAAAATGCATTATCTGGACTAAGCAACTGAATCATAAACTGGGCTCACTTACCGCTAAAAGTAGCAGGGTCAAATGACCCCGACGTATTAAATATTTCGTGCAGAAGCTGAAATTGAATCTTTGACGGATTTTAGTGTTGACGTCGATGTTTGAGCGGCGATGCTCTGATCGGCCATCAACTGCTGAAGCTCAAGTGACTCGGACGCACTTAAGACTAGTGTTCCAGTAGGATCTTTCGCAAAAGTACCGTCACTAGCTGTAGTACCTGTATGGTCTGTAATAAAAGTCGACACTTTGTCGTCTGCATTATCGATAAGGCCACCGAAAACGCCTGAAATATAACCTGTGCTTAAATTGGACATTGCTTGTTTCCATTATGTGATGTGTTGAGCGCATTATCACTAAACAACCTGTCACCACACAGTGAAAATTCCTGATAATTACCCTTATCATGCACACTCAAAAAAGGTCAGCTTTTACCACCCAAGACTCTTCTGGATATTAACTTGGTACACTATATAAAGAGCCATCAAGACGATTGATGACTTCAGGTTCACCCTCCTCTGAATACAAGAAGTTAATGTCACCTAAAGACTCATTAAGCATTACCTGACTGAGTTTTTTAACTTTAACCATGGGTAAAATTCCAGCGGGATGACGACTCAACGAAGACGCTCGCATACACTCAATTTTACTCAACTTATAAAAACTCCGCCCAGTCTCACCTTTTCTATTCAACTGTTGATTCAAGGATTTAAAAATCGCCCTGACGCTTTTACTGTCTTGCACATCGTCAAGCTGCTCAAGGGTTTGTTTAAACTGATCAATTAACACACTTATGGGCATCTGATATTTTGCTACAGCTGTTACCGAAGATGCTTTGTCCACATTTAGCATTTGGCTCTGACTTTGGCTTGATGCACGTAAAGCTCTCAGCATCTTCCCCCCGGATGGATAAGCCTCCATTAACTGACCAAGAGACGCAGAATGTTTGGGCGTGATATGAAAAGCTCGGCGCATGTTATCCGCCCAACGAGAACTCCAGCTGATCTTTTGCTCATACGATACTTTTAAATGTTGTATATTCTCTGCAGCAATAGTTTTGATAACTTGATGAGAACCACTTTGCCTTGCATTAAACAAAGTCATAAGTTGTGATTTAGCGAGGTTTTGCGTTGCGATATCCCATTCGGGATGCTTTTCAATACATCGTTTGAAATTTTCTATCACAGTACATAGCAGCTCAAGCTGTTGAGAAGTGATATCTGAACTGGCTGGCTTTGACTGTTGGCTGAGCTTACTAATCGTTTCCGTTGTTTGATGTTTTGTGGGGTAATGCGCAGTTAATCCATCACCAAATGGCTTAACAGAAACAAACGTCTTTTCATCAATGGCTATTGGAAATGCATGGGTAGACGATAGCGGAAATAGCATCACGCTCGCACCACTGTTAGCTTCTGCATCCACACTGACAAAATAATCCACGCTTTGTGTGGCACTAGTTTGTTCCCCTAGCTTAAACTCCCTGGCTTGTTGTCTACTCAACTCGATGTCAATACCGGCTTTAACATACGTTCGAGGCATCACCATTGAAAGACTAGGAGAAGCATCAATGCCCAGTTGAAATCTGAATTGGCTATTTGCGGAACCACTCACCTTAGCTATTGATGAATCACTACTGGAAAACTGAGCCTTATTAAACTCAGTTTCAAGGCCCTGCTGCCAATCCTCTGTTCTAAATAGATACCCAAGAGTTTTCTGCAAATCATCATTACTCACATCAAAAGCAAAGCTCTGCTGACTGTCTTTCATTGCCGTTAACGCTAAAGTCGCTTCAAACGGCATAAGGGTGACTAAAGAGCCATTACGATATCTAACTAATTTAGTTAGATCTTCTAAGCCTCCACCAGTCCCAACGATAGCACTTGCGCCTTTTTCACCCTTGCGCACGAGTTGAATTTGAGTTGTATTCCCCTCCAAAGAGAGCAGCTTACAGTCGTAATGCTTCTCATAGTTGGCGACCACCCCGGCGAAATACCCCCCAGAAAACGGTAACCCAAAATGAGCTACCCCCGCAAAACCACTCACCCCATAATGGGCACTTAGAGTCAAAGCATCGCCTTGAGGTAAAGTACTCACTCGATCGCTGATCTGCTCAGTGATCTGATGTGCTGGAGTTTGCCGCCCCATCCAATCATTCCAAATTTTTCCCAAACCACTATGGGTATTGCCCATAGACTCAGCTAATCTAACACCCGATTTATGGGCACTCCGCAGTGCCTTCATCGATGCAAGACCTCGTAAAACAGCCTGATTACATTCACCATGATTTTCAGTGAATAACTTATTAGCCAATGTTTGATTTGATTGCGCTTTACCCTGTTTAAACTGTTCGCTCACCTGAGTCGCTAAATAAAGGCGTGCATTGGTCAATGTGCGCTCAATATAAGGTAGATACAGGTCAAGATCTTGCAGGGTAAAAGGCGTTGATTTAGCTTCAGATAAAGCTGTCAATGACATTTGTATTGATGCAAACTGAGTGAAGTCAAACAACACATCAGATGAAGGGTGGCCGAGTAAATCATCCATTCGTTGCTGCAATGAAATGATTCGTTGTTTTAGGTGTTTATCATAAGAGCCATGCTCGCGTTTAAAACCTAACACTAACTGATCTAAGATGGTGGTACTGTTGGATAATTGCTTAGCTACCCCCTCCTTAGCCGGTTCAACACCTACTGTCGATGACCTATCAGAACCAGCTTGTACCGCCATGGCAATCCGCATTTCCTGATCCGTTTTCTTATACACCCTAGCTGAACTACTGATAATCTGGTTGAGTGATATCCCTTGCTCCCATTTTGACTGCAGGTACTCTTGCTGACTTAGTTCATGGGAAATTCGTTTCTCAACGGACATGATTACAGGAGAAACTTTCTGGCGTTCTATCTCACCCTTTACCCAATGAACTGAAGTTTGTAGGCCAGGATCAACGACTTTAGCGAACGACTTTACCGCATCAATTTTTCTTCCGCGATTCCACTTTTCATGACCACGAGACAACCGATGCTTTATACTGTCAATCCAACCCGATAAAGGCACATATTGATTTCCAATATGCTTAATTTTGTGATCTATAAAAGGGTTGGCATTTGCAAAATGGTTACTGTTATTGACGTTAAAATGCGCAAAAGCGATAGGAGGGCTGTCGGACACTATGGGAGATAAACTATTGTCCCCTTTTTGTAAAGTCAGATGCTGCGCATCAACATATCTTACCTTGGACACTTTAGTAGCACTTTCGATCACCACTTGAAGCGTTGAACCGCAAGGTTTTATGCTGGTAATATATTCATTGGAAGACAGGCGTAAATCAAGCTTCACGCTTTCCTCTTCACCTATCACAAGTTCTCTTGGGCTAGCTAGGATTACTTTCGTAGGTGTTTCACCCTTTAACATTATTACCGAGCAAGATTCAGTAGGCGTGTCTTTGACGTCAGCCTGAGCAGGTGTTTTATCGACTCGCACATTGAAGCCAGCTCCCTCTGCCCGCAGGTTCTCGGTAAATTCACCGATGAGCTTTAAAATGCAGTGACGTTCATTACCTGTTTTTGTGTCTCTGTAACAAGCATGAAGCTTATTATCGTGGCCAACCCACAAACGACTAAAGTGAGCATCGGGCGTTCTGACCTCTGCTTGGTAGTAGTTAGGCTTAGAAAAGCTTCGTTGATGCAAGAACTCACGTAATAAGCCTTTGTTCTTACCCGTAATTAAGACGAGTTTACCTTTTCTGAGCGACAGCATCATTTTTAAACCATGGTGGTCATCGACACTCGTCAAATCAATAAAATGTTTTGCTTCAATCTCTCGACGCTTTACGGGAGTAAACAAGAGACCTTGCTGGACTGGATCTACTTCCGTTCCACTGGATCGAGAATAAACAGACATTAATGATGTAGAGTACATAAACTTACCTGTTAGTTTTAACCGAACAGGTTTATCTATGCACGAAACAGAACATTATTGTAATTAATAAAAATGATAATATCGGAATAAATACGTCCATTGGATATTACCTAAACTGTTTTAATTCAAATCACCTTGATTCGTAAAAACACTGAACTATCTATCGCGTAGATAGGGGAATAGCAACGACAAACGCCATTACCATTGCCATCCCAAGATGCAGAAGGTTCATCTCATAAAAAGCAGAATTCCAGTCGTCAGAACCGAGGCCAATAAAGAAGCAGAAAAAACCATTGTAAACCAGAATGTCCCCTTGACTGGAGAACTGATAGGCTCAGAAACGGAGTTAAGATAAGAAGAATTGATAACCGGTTTAGTGCTACTAACGATACTTTTAATCGCCAATGTCGGTATTTCTTCGGACAAAAATTGGGCTACGGCCTCATCATCAAGAATCAGCATATAACCCTCCTTCGGTACGGTTTTTATCTCGCAAGCCAGATCACTAAATAAGGCTAGCGATTTACGTAAATTGGAAATTGCTTTGGTCAGAGACGTTTCACTCACCAAAACCCTTCCCCAAACCTGCTCATGAATCTCATCTTTGCTTAATACTTGATTACTTCGTTCACACAGTAATTTGAGAATCGCAGCTTCCCGCCCTCCCAAATTCACAACGTGATCACTGGCAACAACCTCACGTTTTAAAATGTCAAAAATCACCTGATTTCCCAATACGTAATTTCTTTCCATCATTCACCCCTATATACACTGATTATTCTTGCTCTATTTTATTAACCCAAACAAGGCGGTAAAGCACCAACTCGTCTGGATAGCTGACTTCGTTCCACCCTAATATGCTGATTCAGTGTCTAATGTTAGAACCGCGTACTATTTTATGAGTAAATTAACGATAGAGATAATGTATTAATTTGGAAAAAAAATGATAAAAACGCCGTGAAAAAACCATGAATTTATAAAACATAAAAGCCAGTAAAAATAAAAACATCAAAAAACATCAAAAACTCATAAAAAGGACAGCTCCTATTTTTATCTTTGTTTATTAATGATTTAGCTTAATTATACCGTTACGTTAATTTCGTCAATTGCTACACAAAACTGCTCGTCAACTTTGACGAGTGTTCCTGTTGCAATCAGCTCATTGCCACTTTTAAGCATGACTTCAGACTGGATAAAGTCCGCTACGGGTTTAATCTGACCTTTATGTAACTGATTAAGTTCATCCAGAGTCATCGTGGTGTGTCCAACCACAACATCAATTGCAACTTTCATTATTTACCCCTGTGTAATCGCCACAATGGCACGGCGCACATCACGTATCTCTTCTTGAGCCGATGATATTTCCGTCATAATATTTTTAAACTCCTGCTGCTGTGTATCTAGGTCAACCTGAATCGTGTCACAGTACGCTGTCATCGTAGCATTGTATTCTTGTAAGGTTCCATAGGAGACCTTCATACCTTTTGTCGCACTGAGCTCCTTGCCTGTAATTGCAGCGATTCCTTGCCCGTCATTTAGATCCTTCTTGATAAGCCTATCAATTTCATCCAGAGCATAAACATCTGGATTTGATGATATTTTTACATTTTTTAGACCCGTCGTATCATTATTTGAAGGATCGGTATTAGGGAGCGTTTCTGCCATGATTAATCCCCATAAGCGGTTAATTTCAGCAATAGCACTCGATTGGGTCTCTATTGTTTGAGCTATCTTATCCGCTTTAGCAGTTTGATCCTCAATGTACTTAGATAACAATTGATCAATTAGGTCTAGTGGATCGGAAAACCCAGGAGTAAATAGATATTGTGACGAACTTGTATCCCGACTTGCGTTGACTACTCGCTGAACCACTGGGCTATTTTCAACGATGGCTTTTGCTTGTTCCGTGCCCAAGTCTTGCACGCTAGGTACTCGCATCATTCCAAGGTGAATTTCTGACATACTATTTTCCTACTATGGTTGAATTAGGTACACACGAGTTTTATGAGTATTTTTGAATACGACTTTGTCTCGCGTTATCGATTGAATGACCCCGAGGCTTGGGACAGTGCTGCCTTCCCAATAACGCCCTTGTTGGTCGTAAATATAGCCACCAGAAGTGGTTGAGTAAAAAATTGAGTACGGGAATTCTCTACTAGAAATGACCTCGGTTTGGTCAAGTTTCGTTTTTAGGTTCACCGTCAATGAGCCTAGCCCCGCACTCTTCAATAACTGCTCCGCTTTAGCCCGATCTGACACAAACCAATTATCCCCCCGCTTAGAAAACGTTAACCCATACTCACCAAACAGAAGCATTATCCGATTCTCTTCTTCATAGGTATTAACCTGAACTTCATCTCTGCTAGCTTTAGATACCAACTGACTCTCAAGCGATTTTCCTGTAAGAGAAGAAACTAGCTCGATATCGAGTTGTGTTAATCGAAGGTATTGGTTTGATTCGACCAATCTAAGGTTATCCTGCCAGTAATCAGGAAGAGCCTGTAACGCAGCTTCATCAAAAACGTTTAACTTGCCGTCTTTAATAAAACCAGATCCCAACATATTTAAGTATCCTGCAATCAACGTCTGCTGCTGATTATAAAAAAAAGCCAATACTGTAGCCGCCAGTGCAACATTAAGGACCAAAGTCAAAGCCACTACGGGTTGATACTGCCTAAAACCAAAACGACGTAACTTGGGGTTCCTCTCACCTTCTTGATATAAGAAAAAACTCAATCCTTTAAAGCTGTAGACTCTATTAGCCACCAGTTTTTTAAGCTTATCGCCGCGACGAAAACCTTTCACGAACCATGCTTGATCTTCTATTTTAAAAACTAATTCCGTATCACTAGGAAGATATTCCGGCACCGAAAGTTGATTATCTCGCCTGACCTCTTTGTTGCCCATGAGAGAGAATGTTGTTTGCAATGGCAGCGATACACCGTGGAGGTGGCCGTCTACAAATTCAATCAACCACATGTAGTTTTATCTCTTCATCCAATATTGTGGTTTGAACAACAAACTCATTTAACAGACGGAGTAGTTCCTGAGGATGTTCCGGCAACGTAATATGGCGCATAAAATCAAAGTCTTGCTCTGTGATACAGGCGATGTAGCCGTCCGCCGTAAGGCGAAAATCGGCATTGAGCTTGAGCGACAGGTTAGCGGACAATGACTGCTGATTGAGTTTTGTCACCAGCACAATTTGCCCATGTAAACCAAGCCTAGCGCCATTTTCAACTCTTATCTGCCGCTCTTTATATTGACAAATTAAAGCATCGCCTCCTTCAAGGTGAAGGCTACCTCCGTGATTCAAGTGAACAAATTCATTGATCAATAAAAAAAACTTTCTATTTTTCATGTTTTTTTAACTTTACCTCTATCATGAAACGTCTTTGATCGACTCGCTGCTGCGCCGTATCTAGACCATTTTCAACACTACCTCTGATATGCACGGGGACATACCTCAATCCTTCTTCTATTAAAAATTCACGAGTCACTTTCGCTCGTTGGTCCGCCAGCGTTCGATTAGTCGAATAAGTGCCAGATGAATCAGCTACTCCATAAATAGTCACGCTTTGTACTGGCCACTTTTGTATTTCCGTTAACACAGCAATCAAAGAATTACGCGCTTTTCTGGTCAGACTAAACTCATTGACGGGAAACAAGTTTTCAAACTTAAGTAACAAACTTGAATGATTGAGTTCACTTTTGGAAATACCATAGACTGTTCGCCATTGCTCACCATCAAAGGCCTGGCTTCTTTCTGGTTCAACTAGGTTATTGACCGCCAGATAATTTTCATTACAACTTTTCACTTCCGTCAGACCATAAGTATTTAGGTTAGCAATATAGAATCGATTTGCCTCTGTCGGTTGCGCGACCTCAACACAGGCTCGATGGTGCGGCGAACCCTCTGCGTATTCAGGGGCCCGTCGAACCCAAAATCGCATATTATCGGCATCGGCAACATTAGCGATTACCAAATTGTACACATCGGGTTTCCAATCATAATCGAGTAGTAAATTGTCGTCTCGAACCTGGTTACTGCACGCACTTAGCATGACCATCCCGACCAACGGGAGGCTGATTTTATTTAGATTGTTCATTTTTTTGATGCTTTTTAAGGGCAGATAGGATCATGGCCACGTCACGATAGAATTCTTTAGGAATAAAATCTTCACCGTGCTTCATCTTGCGATAGAAGGCTCGTGCCAAAGGTTTGTGTTCAATAATCGGCACGTTCATCATCTTTAAACGCTTTTTTTCTTCCTGGGCGAGTAAGTCCGTACTGATTTTTAAGACCACAGGAGCTTTATCAATATGTGGTTCAAAACAGACAGGAACCAAAATATGAGTCGGGTTTGCCAAGGCAAATGTCGGAGTTCTGCCTTTGGTAATAGGGGCCTCCATTACCTCTCGCATCTTTCTTTTTCGTTCCGATTTTATTTCTGGTGATCCTTCCGTTTCTTTCATTTCATTCTTCATTTCAGTGAATGTCATACGGTTTTTTCGTTCAAAGTGATAACGCTCAACTAAGAAATCGACACAGCCAACACTCACCCCATAAACAAAAAATAACAGTGATACCACCAATAGACAGAACACCAAGTTATAAAGAAAGAAACTGCGATTGTTGATCTCTTTGAGTGTATTAAGTTCGTCACCTGCAATATCAAAAACATACTTGAGCAAAAACAGAAGAAAAAGCAGCTCTAAGACCTTACGCAATGAGCGTGACATTGCCTCAATACCAAAAATATTCTTGAACCCAGTGACCGGATGAAGCTTTTCAATTTTTAACCCCAAGGATTCGGTATTGATAACATTTTTATTAATAACAACCCAATCAATGACCGCCATAATCATTTTTACCAGAACTAACCCGCCAATCACTGCACTAATCAATGAAAGCATCAACTTAAAACCAACTTGAACGTCGGAGTAAAGCATTTCTTCCATCCAACGGTCTGCGTTTTCGAAGAGTAAAAAAATGACACCAATTAGGACAACAGCAAACACAATCAACTCTAAAGTCGGCTCCGCCAGTTCAGTTTTGGGAAATTGCCCTTTCTTTTTCAGATCACGTAATTTCTTTTCCGTAGGCGGATATTTTTTAGGTTCAGTGGATTCCATTTAAGTCCCTTAACTTGCAATCTTAAGTGGCTCAGACGTCGCAACATAAGAAGAGTCGGCAATATCGCCATGGCTACACACCACAACTGTTGACATTACCTGCTGGAAAAAGGATTTCACCGGATTGACCTCGCTATCGTTAACTACCAAAACAGGCTTACATCCGTACTGTGTCGTTAAACGCACCACTTCTTTACGCAAGCTTTGTTGAATATCAATCAATCGATCTACATCTTCCGTCTCACCCATAACAAATGACTCAATCAATTCCGTTAATGGGGGATCAAGTAGAGCAACATGCAGCTTGTCTTGGTTATGAAGTAAGCGTGATGTAATCTCATAACGCGCTTGGCTACGAATGCGGATCAACCAGTTTTTAGGCTCGCTTTCAATACGAGACCAGTAGATCAGCGCCTCAAAAAAGCTAATCCTATCCAAATAAAATTCAGATGAACGGATCATCTCTTTCAAAACATCATGAACACGATTCAAACCAATCGCTGAGTCGATTTCGTTTTTCATCACTTCACTCTGCGTCGCCAACCCATCTATGATATTGCTGGTATATTGGAGGTTATATTTTTCCACTAAGCGTTTTCGTAGAAAGTAATCAACGATTGTCGAAACATTTGATACAACATCTTGATGGCGGACAAAAACATCATCCTCCATCACTTCAATTACAGGCTGCGAAGCGTCATGACTAAAACGGAAAATACATATACCGGAGACATATACTTCAATATCATTATCGAGCTGGGCATTGACAGTTACTGCAGGCGCCCCCAAAGACTGCCCCCACAAAACTTGCTCAATATCTTCGACTCTACGCTGAATAACAAGCTGATGGTTACCTTCGCGAATAACAAATTTCAGCGACTGAAACACACCAGAACCTAACGGCTCAAATACCGCTATGGCTGTAGGCTGGGCTTGCTTACGCCACAATAAAAAAGCCAATAACGTGCACATCAGCGCGAGAGGTGCACAGACATACAACAAGTTGCTATTAGATAGGCCAAGCGCAAAGATGACGAATCCGATGATCAAGAGGCTTTTCCAAAACACGCCAATCTGCGTCATTAACTGTTCAATAAAAGGACTTGATTCTTCTCCAGCACCTTTAATTCGGGTTAAGTAAACCCCACATGCCATCGAGAGCAACAAGCTCGGGATCTGAGAGACAAGACCGTCGCCAATCGTTAGAACCGAAAACCGACTCACACTCTCTGAAAGCGATAAGTCAAATTGATTGATGCCGACATAAATACCGCCAAACAGGTTAACTAGACTGATTAAAATCCCAGCGATAGAGTCCCCTTTAACAAACTTCATAGCCCCATCAAGCGAACCAAATAGTTTATTTTCAGTACTAAGATCTGAACGTAATTTTTGCGCCTGCTCACCAGTAATGAGGCCACTTTTCAAGTCACCATCAATCGTCATCTGTCTACCGGGTAGTGCGTCAAGAGAAAATCGCGCACCGACTTCGGCAACCCGCTCTCCGCCTTTGGTAACCACTAAAAACTGAACAATGGTGATAATGACAAAAATAAGTAGGCCAGAAATCAAATTGCCGCCCATTACAAACTCGCCGACAGTTTCAATTACATCGCCAACATCCTCGTTTGCAATAATATTTCGGGTAGTTGCAATAGAAAGCAATAAGCGAAAGGTAGTCAGTAGTAGCACCACTGTAGGCAAAAAAGTGACGTTCAGAGGGTCATCATTTTCTAACATGATCACCAAGAGCAAAGCGGAACTGATAAAGCTGACTAGAATAAATGCATCGATAATACCGCCAGGTAAAGTCACCAAAATAATGGTAGGCAATAGCAAAGCAATAATGACACTGCTCGGGTTGAACAGTAACGACCTACCTTTGAACCGAGTTATCATAATTGGTCCAAACCCGCTCTCAACTCATTAATGAGGCTAACAGTGTTAATACTAATAATACTGTCTTCATTCTCGATAGTTAAAACCACGCCATCTTCTTGGGTGATTTTTTTTACCGACAAGTTTCTCGCTTCATCATCAATTTCAGCGTGCAGCAACTCAACCAGGTGACCAATCAGATGGTCACTTTGATTCAATTTGGTTAGACGTGAATTGACCGAGGTAGCAATCGATCTTTTGAGTTCTTGCTTGACTTGATTGAAGTTGTTTTGTTGATCATTGAGCAATTCCGCCAGTTGATGTTGGGCATGTTCAAACCACTCACTCTGCTGACGCAGCCAACTTTCTATGACCTTATCGTAAGCTTTCTCCACGTATTCATTGAGTGCCTGCTCTTTGTCTTCAATCATCCGCAATACTTGTTTCTCAAGAATCTTTTGATGCTCTTGCGTTTGCTCTTCTATCGCCATCAACAACGCCTGAGCTTCGTGAAAAAGGCGTACCTCAGACTTTTTAATTACATTAGAGCTACGCCTGCGCTTAAGTGTGATTTGTGGAATCACTCGCTGTTCTGGTTCAATTTCAATGTACAAGGGAACACCTCTGTTCAATACTTCGGCGTACCTTAACCAATCAAGCTCACTGAGCTCAAAAGAAAAAAAAAGACTAAACCTGAACTTAGTCTTTTAATACAAACCTCTGCTTTTGACAGATTTATTCACTACGCGACATAAGCGATATTCTGTTTATCTAAAGGCCGTTCAGCTTTCCCATTTATAATATTAAACTCTGAGAGCTGCTTTACTGATACCCCCTCTTGAAGCTTATGAAAAGACTCTCGTCGACTTTCATCAAGGTCCTTCACATTGGCAAAAATACCTTGCGTATAGTTTTGCGCAACACCACTAATGGCTGACCCAGCACTAAGGATCACTGGTCTTTGTTGAGTATTTGAATTGCTCGCTTGAACATTAACCCAACGAGCTTTACCACCTTGAACCTCAAACTTCCGACCACCCGATAAAATATGTTCTGATAGAAAAGCTGTCTCTTTCTTTTCAGGGATATCTTCTTTCGAGCTCACTTTAGATGAAATCAAAGAACCTTTAGAATCGCTACGAGATATCAACTCAGCCACCTTGACCTCATTAGTGGTCTGCTGTAATTCGATAAAACCGTCGTCGCTCAAAGGCTCCGAGGTATCGTTTCGAGATATCGACTCAGCTACCTTGAATTCATTAGTGGTCGGCTGTAATTCGATAGAATCATCATCGCTCAAAGGCTCCGAGGTATCGTTTCGAGATATCAACTCAGCCACCTTGACTTCATTAGTGGTCGACTGTAATTCGATAAAGTCGTCATCACTCAAAGGCGGAGAGGTATCGTTGCGAGATATCAACTCAGCCGCCTTGACTTCATTAGTAGTCGACTGTAATTCGATAAAGTCGTCATCACTCAAAGGCTCCGAGGTATCGTTGCGAGATATCAACTCAGCCACCTTGACTTCATTAGTAGTCGACTGTAATTCAATAGAATCGTCATCGCTCAAAGGCTCCGTAGAGCCTTGATTTGACGAAAGTGACACAGAAGGAGCGTTATGTAATCGCTCACTACTGTTGATACTCGAACCCGCATCGGCTTCGTAGTTCTTACCTCTAATGGGACCTTCAGTGGTTTGCACAGGAGTAAACTGATTCGTTTGTTTCCAACCGCTATTATCTTCACCTTTAACCCAGCCTAAAGAACCGGTTGTCGCAGAACTATCTAAGCCAGTTAAGATCCTATCCGATGTAACAAGACTTTCTTCCTTATATAAATGATGCTTTTCTGTTTCTGGCAGCTTGCCAAGCGCTGGTTCATTTTCAGGTTTTTCTGAACTATGTTGCTCACTCAAACCTGAATTTCCAAAACCTACCGAATGTGTCTCTTCCATCGGTCGAGATGAAATTGTAGAAAGCTGAGCGTCGTTACGATATTTCAGCTCAGCCGTCCTAACCTTTTCAGTTGTAAACTTTAATGCTGTAGAGTCGTCATCATCCAAAGGATCCTGATTACCTTGATTTGACGAAAGTGACACAGGAGGAGCATTATGCGTACGCTCACCACTGCTGAGGTTCAGGCCTGCATCGGCTTCGTAATTCTTGCCTCTAATCGGGCCTTCAGTGGTTTGTACAGGGGTAAACTGATTCGTCTGTATCCAACTATCATTTTTCCCGTTTTTAACCCAACCTAGAAAACCGGTCGGAGGTGAAGAAGGTGTCCCAACCTGCTGTTGGTGAATATGCTGTTGATGAGTCGCTACCTTAGTAGGAATAATAAGGTGCGGGTCTGCACGTAAATAAGCGTTCATCCCATCACTGAATGTACAATGAAACAGTTGACTATTAGCGGAAGGGTCAACCAAAATTTGTTTCACGGTTTCATCTAGGGGCCCGGTCTGTTCAATGCTCGGTGATGGTACTTGGGTTATGTTAGTAACGAAAACAGACCGGTCTTGCTCTTGAACTAAAGTTTCTGAAGCTTGTTCCGAGGTTTGCGTCGCTGCATTTTTCGACGTGTGATCTGCGTTGGGCGTGGGTTGATAATCCGCACCCGGGTAGAGATAGATGTTACCATTGATGGTGATGTTATCTCCGGAGGAGATCACTGGAGCAAAGGTGAAATTATCACTATTAACTTTATTATAGTAGCTGCGGTCGGCCTCTCCCTCACCTTTACCGTCATCTTGCTCTGGTTGTGATGCGGGTTCTGGCCTTAAAGGATCGCTGTTAGCTGTCGGATGAGGCGACGTGTTCTCCTGCGGCAACTCTTCTTCAGGCTTTTTATTCTCCTTTTTATCTCCAGTGACAAATTGGCTGCCACCATACATGGTCACACACATAGCATTAATGTAAACCGCAGCAAACACCAAACCAATAGGCCCAGCTAACACCCCCATTGCAATGCCTCCTGTCACACAGGCACCAAGGTGAGCTTTCGCTTTAGTCTTATCATGATATCGATTGGATTTCCTCTCGACCTTTTTTTTATTGTTGCTACTTTTTTTACAGGATATTTTTTGCTCAGCTTCGCTTTCCTCAGCTTCTGAACTATCAGAAGCAAACGCTGACGTTGCGACCATTAGTCGGTCTGGACTTTCATCACTAGGCACAGTCGTCTGTCGAGGGCTAACTGACGCTATCAAAGACCTATCTCCTCTTAAACTATCAGGCCGACTTTCATCGGTATTGGAGGAGGGCTCGACAACAAGACGGCCAACAGAGGAAGTGGGGGATAACATATTAGAACCTCATTATTTCTAACAATTGAAGAGTCAAACGACGAAGATCATCTTCGCGGACACTAAACTCAGGACAAGTAAACGCTAAGTAACCGTCAACCCGTATCAAGTAACCACCTAGTACCGATTCAAACTGGTTCAGCAGTTCAATCACCTGTTCCGTATTGCAAACATGAACGAGCTGAAAAAACGGCAGAATGGGATAAATAAGATAGTCGGGATACTCACTAAATACCGTCCGTTCACTTTGCTCGAGATTGAGCAAAAATTGCTCGATTGGATTTAACGTGAATTGCATTTATTTGGGGTACACCAGAACCACATCTTCAGAAGACAACGTGGTTAATTCATCACAGCTTAAGTATGTTTCAAATGGAGCCCAGCTAACCGATAACTTAAGATCTGCGGGTAAACGTTGTGGTTTAGGCTGTAAATATTCAGTGTCAAGATCGAGCAATTCGGCAACCAAATACATGGTTGTGCTGATACGACTACACTTAAAGATACAGGTCATAAGAGAGGGGAGAGCAACCTGATTTTCTTTATCAATGAAGCGTACATATTGCACTCCCTCTTTGGCAAGATTCATTGACATAAGATATTCAAGATATTCTTTTTCAAGGTGTTTTACTTCTAGCCCAAGCAAACGCTCAATGTCTTTGACTCTCACATACCCTGTGCCTTCGATACCTAAATGAGTTAGGGTTATTTCGACTAACTCATCAACAAATTTCGGGGTTAATACCAGTTGACCAAAATCAAGATGAATGGCTTGGTTGTCAAAACAATGCCCTGCGACCGCATTAATCTGCGCCGCCACAGTACTGCTAAGTTGGCGGTAAGGCTTTAAAGATATGATGTCATGATTCATAGGTTTTACCGATTTCGAGAAAGTAGGGCTAATACATCGCGGCTCATCAAATAATCCTTTTCATCCACCCAATCTCTAATTCCTTGAGGTGTTTGGCACACAAAATCATACAATAATTGATAAGTATCTTTAGATGTCATAGTGCTAAAGTCGTGCTCCTGTACTAGTCGTAAAATAAAAGTGATATTGTGGAATTCATTTTCCAGTACTCCGTCAACAACAATGGCTTTGACCGTCGGCTCTGAGTAGTGACGTAAACGTTCAAACCACTCAATCACCGCCTTTTTATCAAGATAGATATCGGTATCAGACAGCCGATTCCAACTCAGTCGTTGTGACTTGTTTTTGATCATTTCATAAGGATCCAATCCGCTATTTTGGATGTCGCAATGGGCAATTCTAGAAGGACTGGTCATCGTTAAGATCTCCGTTAGAATCATTCAAATTTTGTGGCTTTTGTTGGTACCGACGCTCACGATCGTCATACTTTCGACAGAGTACTAACATTGAAAGTAACCCTTCCAGATAATGCTCATAAGCTACCAACTGTTGCAGTACTTCACTGTCTGCGTCCATTCCCTCGGCCAACGCACCTAATGACTCCAGATACTGAGTCATTTTTTTGCGAATAGAGGAAGGATAAAGATGCTGACATTGATTGGCAGCCTGTAAAATAAATAGCTGCGCCTCGTTAAGCGATTGTTTTTCGGGTAAGCCTTGCGTGAACCCATGCCAATCTCTTAAGGCTTTAAGTTGATAGCTGTTCAGCATTTTTGAAAATTGCCGCAGCTGCTGAGGTGTCATCGGCTTACGTCTAATACGAAAAAGGCGATGCTGTTTTTTTGCCCGTTTATCAGCTTGCTTAACATCTCGGACACGCTTTGTCTGACTCTCTTCCCGAGTTTGTTTTGTCGGAGTGATGTCAGAAACACGCTCAGCTTTTTGTGGCATCGAAAACGAGACACTTCGCATAGGCTAAAAAGAGCGGGCGAGCCCGCTCTTGCTCCTTATCGGTTTGTTACCAGACTCGCTCTGGCCACGGAATCAAGTATTTCATTCAATTTGACCGCCTCTTGAGTTAAGTCTTGAATGTATTGATCCAGTTGACCATCGAACTTCTCTTTCAGATCTTTAGTGGCTTGGCTCTCTTCTTGAGTTCTCACTTGTGCAGCATTCTGCATCTCATTGACATTGCCTACCATGCTACCGCCCATCTCACTCATTTGAGATACCGCACGATACTTACCAGTACGCCCCTCTTGTAAACGAGCACTAAAATCATTAACGGTATTCGAATCTAATGATTTCACTGAAGTCGACTTGCCATTGGTCATATCAACAACATGTTTATCTTGAAGGGTTTTAGTTTGCCCCATTCGCACAGTTGCTGCCGTGGATAGTGCCATCGTTGCAACTGAGGCAACCAGTGTAATACCAAACTTACGCTGTGCATCTCCACACTTATCTCCGGCAATTTTCACAGCTAGATCACTAGTCGCGACAGCTTCAGTAATACGATTTTGCATCACCTGAGCACGTAAGCGCTGAGACGATTCAATAATCTCGGCTAGCAAAGCCAAAAGGTCGCTCATCGAAACAGTGCCTGAATTGGCTTTATCTAATGAACTAGAGAAGCTATTCCACTCTTTCTCATTGATCTCTGGGCTGTATGTTGTGTTCTTACCTTCCTTCAATGTGAAATCCGAAGGCATTGTATTCATCATTACAGTTGTCATATTATTTCTCCGGATTACATAGTGATCGAAATCATCTTGTCATTAAATTCACGATGATCACTATTGGTTTTGTAAAGAGACTCAAACGCATGAGTCACGGTGCGCATCGCCTGGGAAAGCATGGTTAATATTTGCTGAATGCGAGTTTCTAGCTCTTCTTGTTTAGCTTGAGCAACCTCTAAATCTTTCGAGATATCAGCAGATTTCACACCATAACCGGTACTAACGACAGAAGTCGCATTCGAACTTACTTCCACCACTTGGTTGACCCGTGTAGCTCGAAGTGAAGCTTTCTCACTATTGGTCATCAAGTCTTTAAGTGATTCGACCACATCATCCAACATCTGTTTGGCTTTATTGAGAAGTTGACTTGGTCGCATAGCCTTTATGGTGTTGAGCATGTCAGACATTTTGTCAGTAATTTCGGATAACTTATTTAACATATTGGCTGGGTTAAGGTTTTTCACACTAGCAGCAAAGTCGTCCATTACCGACGAAACTTTATCGACCGCTTTGGTTAGACTAGCTAACTGCTCTTTCAGCGCCGTACCCACCGATTTAACAGCATCAGATGCCGTGTCTAGTGCTTTAATAAAACTCGCTTTCAATTGGTTAAGAGCTTCAAGTGCTTGATTCATGACTTTTGTCACCGTATCAGCCGCTTTTTGCAGAGCTTGCTTGGTCGTATTAACCAATGTCGTTTTAAATGCTTTGAGTGCATCGACTGCGGTATCTAATAACTTAGTCGCTTTAGTCGCACCGTTTGCGGCAGATTTCCCCAGTAGAGCAGCCAATTTAGCTGGGTTTATATTGGCTAAAATACTACGTAGGCTCATCATTGCATCAACAGCACGGTCAACCACACTGGCAGCTTTTGCTGCCGCAGTTGCCGCTGTTTTGGCTATGTTTTTCACCAACTGAGCAGGGTTAAAGCTAAGCAGCATACCGACAAGACCAATGCCGATCTCCAACCCCATTTTAACTTTTTCCCGAGTTTCCTCAGGAACACCTGCCGCTTTCATTATTTCATCTGCGATCTTAGGAATAACAATCGCCGCAACCATGGTTCCAATCATAATTGCCGACATCACTGGGTTAAACGGTGCAATCACAATCGCAGCGATAAAACCAAGCGCCATACCCAACTTGCCCCAAAAGCTTTGTTTCTTGTCTGCTTTTTTCTGTTCTTCGATTTGGCTTTCACGATCTTTCAGTTGGCTAATCTGAGACTCTTTCTGCACTTCAATCAGTGATTTCTTTGCTTCTGAGTTTTCTTTGCCTGTACCTGAAACGGCATTCGCGACTTCTTTCATCTGTGCTTCAACCAAACGCCACAAAGCGCTAAGTGAAACAGAACTACCAGGAAGTGGCTGGTTCGGCGAGGCCGACTCCACAGCAGAGCTTTGAGCAGACGTGCTCTGCTCACTCTCGCTTTGATCCTCTACAGCACTGACATAGGCCGGAGCTGAGATGGTATTCATGAATGTACTCATGTATTTTCCCTTCATGTATTAGGCCGGGAATAAGCATCCCTCAGGCTTGCTCTACTCTCGATGGACGAGCGACATGTCCCCAGCAATATCATGTCCTTTTATGCTGTTCTTTAGCTGGCGTTGTAAGACAATCAAATATTGCGTGCAATCGCCATTTGTTCATCACGGCATATTGAAAGCCAGTATTTGAGAGTTTGCTGAAGCATTTTGACCTGGTCGCCGATACGATTGATTTCCTCGATTTCTTCGTCGGTTAATTCTCGAGGTGGAAACTGAGTATAAAGCGCAACTAAGTCGCTGTTATCAATGCCATTTCCCATCCAATCAATTTGGTCGCCATAGGTGTACCCATCCTGGACCTGCCAGGTCGAATTAGCACATAAATATGTGAGCGCTGTATAAGGTTGCCCAAGTTGATCAAGACCAAACGTCCTTGCGATATAAGCATCAATATCATCGAGAGAGCCTGTTAAAATGAGTTCCACTTCTTCTTGCGTCATTTGCGGATTATTTTGCAGCACTTCACTGAGAACAAATAAGCGTAACATCGGGCTCAGGTCGTCGGATGTACCATTAGCCCACCAACCATAATCATCGTAGTAGTTATCATTGATTTGTTTATAAAGGGCATCTGAACCTCCAGCCCCCTCCAAATCAGTCATTACCTGGTCCAGCAGTGAGCCTTCGGGCATCGTCGCGTTATCCATGATCCCTTTATAAAGTTTCTTGGTCACCGCTGCTAATTTTTCAGGAGTATCGTAATTGGACTCATGCAGACCATGGCTACCACTGCCAGTGCTCTCCAAAATATGGCTAATATCAGTCTTGTTTGCGGCATACCAACTTTCTAACCCATACTGTTCTGGGTGAATCATGATATCCATAAGGGCAATCTGAAAAAGGTCTTCCATCTCTTCAGGTTGAATTCCACCTTCTTCTAAGTCTGCTAGCATCAACCAAAGCGCTGACTCAAACATGTCAACGCCACCATTAGTCCAACCTTGGATCAATTCCAGTTGCTTACCATACGCCTCTATACTCTGTGCAAGCGCAATAGCAATCGCCTGTTCAGGATTACCACTGACCATGGTAACAACCACTTGCTTTTGTTGAGCAGCGATCATCGCTAATGTTTCAGCGCTGGCTGGCTGCATATCGGACTCCAAGATAGTGGTGTCGGTTTGGTTCAACTTCGCTTGCGCGTTATCAATCGCCGCAAGTCGAGCTTCAATATCTTGCGTAACTATCGCCTTGTCTGAAGAAGAACTTAGTATCGAAATACCACTTAGGTTACTAACATTCATCGTATTACCTATATATTGCGCGCAATCGCCATTTGTTCATCACGGCATATTGAAAGCCAGTATTTGAGGGTCTGCTGGAGCATTTTGACCTGATCACCGATTCTGTTGATCTCTTCAACGTCTTCATCGGTTAATTCTCTTGGAGGAAAGTCGTTGTACATATGCTCAAAATATTCTGAACCTAGACCTCGCCCTTCCCAGTCGATAACCTGGTGTCCATTTTGTGTCACTTCTCTCCAGCCATCATGGGCAGGGTCATTCTGGTAACCGTCATTATCGAAAATATAATCAATCGCCGACGCATAACTAGTATTGGTTTGAATAAACACATCCAATGTACCGATAGGAGCTGTAAGAAACATTTCAATCGTCGATTGTTCCACCTTTGGATTGGTCGTGAGATAGCCAGCCATAAGAGCCATTCGTAACATCGGAGAGAGCCCTGCACTGCTTGGATATCCAGAATCACAAACAAACCCACCAGTATTGTTGAAGTTGTTTCTGTACTGGCTTTGTAAAGCAGAGACCCCACCACAGTTGTCATTCACGTAAATCAAAATATCGTGACAGAGGCTGTCTTGTGGCGCGTTGTTCATCATATAGTTGAAAACATTCTGACAATTATTGGCAAACGCGGCACCATCCCAGCTTTCATGATAGCCATGAGAACCTGATCCAGTACTTTCTAAGAAATGCCTCATCTGCT
The DNA here is from genome assembly GCF_963898195.1 of Vibrio sp. L3-7. Classification (NCBI taxonomy): domain Bacteria; kingdom Pseudomonadati; phylum Pseudomonadota; class Gammaproteobacteria; order Vibrionales; family Vibrionaceae; genus Vibrio; species Vibrio sp. L3-7. Next base: position 213,380 of record NZ_CAWQUW010000004.1, read on the forward strand.
CGTCCATTGCAGGGCCATAACCGTGGGACATGAAGTCCATGATCGCGAGCTGGAATAAATCTTCTAAGGCATAACCAGATGTTTCACCGCTTGTTTTTATACCGTCAAACATCACTGCCATCGCACTCTCAAACATAGCCAGTCCTCCATTGGTCCAGCCTTGTATAACCGACAATTGCTTGCCGTATTTCTCAATACTCTGTGCCAATGCCATTGCAATTGCCTGTTCAGGGTTACCACCAACCATAGCCATGACCACTTGCTTTTGTTGAGCAGCGATCATGGCTAATGTTTCAGCGCTGGCAGGCTGTTTTACCAAGGTCGCGATACTGACATCGGCTTTATTAAGCTCAGCCTCCGCTTTATTGATTAATTCTATCTGAGCGACGGATTGTGCCAATGTCTCTGGAGAGAGTTCATCGTCAATGTGGTCTAAATTAGAGAGACTATTGGTGGTGCTTGTAATCACTGTCCATTCCTCGGCATAATTAGCAATTAAGACAAATAGGGTTTTAACTGTTTCTGTAAATACTCGAAACGCTGTGAATAAAATTCGTTAAGGTTATCTGATTTAACGATAATCAGAGTTGCAGCCGACTGAATATATTCTTTCAACTTGTAATGACAGAGAGAAATATTAAGGATGGTTTCGTCCAAATCATTAGTTGGGTATGTTTTCAAGACACTTAATACATCCAAAGCTTTTTTGAACTGCCCTTTTTCTAAATAAATAGCAGCTAAACAACCGGGCCCACGATGGTCATACGGATTTAATGCGCAGTAGGCAGAAAATATTATTTCCGCTTCTTTAAACTGGAACTTATTATAAAACTCAACACCCAATTCAAAGACAGACTTTAATTGAGTTGTTGTGATTTTCTTTGATTTTCGCAATTTGGCCAACTCATGCTCAACCATTTTCCCGTCGAGCAATGAAAAGAATTCATCTCCCGCTTTTCCAAATTCAATCTTTTTATTTTTCACTTTTTTTCAATCCTGCTTGAATACATCAATCTACTTCCGGTTTATCAAATAATGGGGCCAAGACTTGATTAACAACATCACATAGCCGATAGGTGCTCGTGATAGTTAAGGGTTGTGATGGGAGATCGACTCTTAAACGTATCGACCACACCACAGCCAGGCGGTTATCGTATTGGGCGAGCATCATTAAGCCGAGTTGCTGGTTGCTTAATTCTTGTGGGATATGCTGAATGCCAACGGCATCAGACCAAAGGTACAAATTCTGTCCTAGTAATTTTCGAACTTGTACCAACGACCAACCCTCCCTATTCTGGCGATGCTTTTGGTATTCAATTAGTAACCCAAGAGTCGCCACGACTTTTCTAACCTCGCCAAGATTACTTGATAGACATCGCTGACTATCCTTGTCCGTTAAGTTAGTCAAAACAGAAAAAGAGGCTGGACAAAGTAAACGTTGAGTTAGGCAATAATGCAGCAGCTTCTGATGACGCTTTTTATACGTTTTCATTACCCGCCATTTGTACAAAGTAACTTATAGTCAATGTATCTTGCTCAGCCACTAATCCTTTAAGAAATCGTTCGATATTACTTTTCTTATTAGAATCCATTTCTTGTAAACTCATGATTAGCACCGATACTCGTTTGTTTCTCTCTCCGCTCACTACTACACTCGCTCGTAACACATTAGGAATCACGCTCAGTTTGTTATAGATTTCACGGCTTTCAAGTAAATTGCTTTTTACTACCTCTAATTTACTCAAGCTAGCAAACTTTGATTCGAGCAAATCGTTGAGATCTTCACGCTGAAAATAGAAATTAAACTGACTCAGTAATTCTCGCGCCTTAGGTTCGTTAGGCTTGTCCACGTAAACTAGATAACTTTCCTTATTTCTCTCTAATGTTGCTGGTAATTGTTGTTGGCCTAATAAGACAACAACCTTATTGGCAATATCAGCGGATTCAAAACTAGCAATTTGGGCCGAGCCCTGTTCATTACACCCAGTCAGTATGATCAATAACAAACACCACAGTTTTTTCATTACTGTGCCTTCATCACTTCATTAATTGCATTTGCTGACTTAGAAGCAATTTTTGTTACAGTTTCTTGATACATACTGTAGTGAAATACAGACTGTTGCAGAGCGAGCGTATCTTGAACAGTGATAGTTTGACCTCCTGCATTAATGCGGTCGAGATTGTCAAGAATCTCCTGAAAACCCTCTCCGATATTATTAAAAGTATCTTCCATAACGGAAGGCTGAATGTTTTCGATCGTTAAGCCGGGCATATCAACTCCTACGAGCAATAAGTTTAAAAGATAAGATAAATTTGATTTGGATATTAATAACTCTTTAAAAAAACGCTAATGGATTATTTTGAATCATTATGAAAAAAAATAATTTACAATTTACAATCATAAAATTAAGACTAACTACATAAATAACACCAATCACCGATGAATATTTGTGAATTTATCTAAAGACCAATAGCGCTCACCTAGTGACGCCTTCTCTGCCCCTGGGCTAAAAATGCTTTACATGTAGGTATTAAGGATGAATTTGAACCTATATGGCTTAATATATACTCGAAAAACAAGCCTGAATTTAGGTGGTAAAATGTGAAATTCCACATGTAAGCGAAATAAAACGGTTAAGGCTATCGTTCGGACCAAAGGTCAATCGCAACCTATGATCTTTGTTAGTTTTCTATCTATCGATAAGATCTGAGGTTAGAAGTGAGTTAAGGGCTGGTGGTTTCAATCCGAGTCTACTTGTTTTCGAAGGCGACTGGGAATAAAAATTAGATGACGAAATCATTTCAATTTCATCTAAAGGCAAAGGCTTAGAGAAGTAATAACCTTGTAGTTTATTTACACCGCTCCTGATTAAATAGTCGGCTTGCTCTTTTGTTTCGACCCCTTCAGCTACAGTAATTACACCTAAACGATCGCCCAACTCAATGATCATATTTAACACGGCAGGATTGGTAGTTTTCAAACCTACTGTATCAATGAAGCATTTATCGATTTTTAAATAGTCAAATTCTATATTCTGAATCATTGATAAAGATGTATGTCCAGTACCAAAATCGTCAACAGCAAACTTAAGACCATAATCTCTAAGTAGATCGAGAGACGCGACTCCTTCAGGCTCAAGAGCTTGACGCTCTGTAATTTCAGCAATAAGACCAATACCAAGCTTTCTAAACTGTTCTGTGTAATGCTTGAGTTTTTTTACTCTCTCAACACTACCTAAATATGATGGCGGGATATTCACACCAAGAGATAAGATCGACAGTGTATTAGACCGCTGCAATTCTTCCAAGGTTAATTCTAAAACATAGTCAGTAAGGTCATTAATGATTCCTCTTTCTTCAGCCAAAGGGATAAATTCATCTGGTGAGATTATACCTAGTGTTGGGTGCTTCCAACGAATCAAAGCTTCTAGGCTTTCAATATTTCGGCCATATCCATTGACAATGGGTTGATAGACAATAAAAAATTCTTTCTTGTTCAACCCTTCTTTCATATCTAAAACGAAACTCTCTCTTCGATCACTAATTTTCGATATAAATCGAACATATGGCAACATCACCACCAATAAAACAACCGTATATACTAAGCCAACAAATACAATTTCATATACAAAGAACTGTCTCATCTCTAGAAGTAAAGTCATATAGTCTCAATTTAGTGTTATTACAATTATGGTTAAAAATTAACTTATAATTATTAATGATGATTAGGTTTTTATGTCTTCAGAATGTAACCACTCGGACCATGAAGTAACGTTACGTTTTTAAACGCTCTACTCGCTCTTAATCTTCATCGCTGCGTTTATCACTTTTATCACTAAGTGCAAGACTCTCAAAGAGATAAGACTAGATTATTTTTGAAAAAAAATGACCACTTCAACTCTATTAATCAGACAGGAAACTAAAAATAGATCCATCTTATATTTCGTACTTTATGGGATGGATTCTTGTGATGAATATTTCACAAATAATCTCTCGATTTGACCGCTAGTAGAGAAGATATTGAGCGATGTGACTATCAACTATGGTACTAAAACATGCGTTCTAATATTCTGAATCTAACACCACAACCCAATACCCTCGAAAGCTCTAAACAACCGAATAGACAAAGCAATGACTCTCTTAGCGTTAAACAAATAAGCTCCGTGCCTGAGCGAGACGTAATGAAACTCATCAATACAATTACGAGCCTGTACAGCCAAGCTCAGGTCAAAAAGGAGGACATATCAAGATTAACGCTCCAACTGGATAGGCTACTAAATCAACAAGAAGCTTCCTTCGTAAGACAAACAACTGATTCCAATTCATCAGCACAACAACTCACATCTAAAAGCCCAGAATCAACTTCACAATTAAAGATGGACAGTCACAAGGCTCAAGGGACTATGGAGATGCCGAGAACGAATCTACTTAAAGAAATTCAGGCTTTTCGTGGTCGAAATGGATTACAAAAAAAACAAAGCAGCGGTAAGACGGAAATGGCGGTACCGGCTAAAACAGCATCAACATCACAGCATTTAGCAAATACAGTTCCACTAAAAACGGGAAAGAGTTTACCTAGTATTGACAGCTTACAAGACAAACAGCAAACCACCCAAGCTGCACCACCACCGCCCCCCCCTCCGCCGCCGCCAGCTTCGTTTTCCGGTAAAGCGATACCCACTTCTACATCTCCCACAGATTCAAGCAAAATGTTCGAGCAGATTCGACAGTTTGGCGGAACCAAAGGCTTAAAAGCACTTAATCAGGGGGCCAATACAAACCAGCCAGTAAAGAGTAACCCTGAATTATCTCAAGGCCAGAAACTCATCTTCGAAGAGCCAGAGAACGTATTAAGCCAGTATCAAACCTTAACCAATGACGATAAAGACCTAGTAGCAAGATTCATTAGCCAAGCTATCATCCATTCAGTAGATCTAGATGTTCTAGGGCAGCTGAATAATAACATTGGTGATCTGCAAGCAGATCAAGTGACGCAGGCTCACATCGATAAAATGCCAGACTACTGCCAGTCATTTTTCAATGTAATTAAACCTTATACCAAAGATACCGAATCAGCCCCGCTATTCAGCCATTCGATGTTTAAGAAATCGGATGTCATCGCCGGAAACTACCAACCAGTAAACATAGATGAAGAGATGACGAAAGGTGATGAGATGAGCAACGCAAATTCATCCCCTTCGCAATGGTTAACGGTAAGAGAGGGCCTAAGTAAAATGCAGAAACAGCTATCGATTACATCAAGAAAGCGTTATGACAATGGATCTGTTGCATCAACGACCGAAAAAACAAGTGAGGTATTCGCTAAAGCTCAACAAGCTAGTTTAGCTCTGATCAACGATTCAACTCGTACCGACTTATTGAGCAAAGATTATCAGAGCCAAGTCACTGGCTCTTTCAAGAACATCGATACTTTTAGTGGATTTCTAGCTAATCTAGATAAATCAGCGGCCCATAAACTCGAATCAGAGTTTCGCCAAGCAATTCAAAACCCAGAAAAGCTAGAAGAGAACATTACTGACTTTCTTAAACAAAGATTACCTACGGGCTTTAAAGAATTTACCTATCAATCCATCAACGAAGAAAACCAGCGTTTAAAAGCCGAGCTTGCACTGCTAAAAAAGGGGAATCTATAATCACCGTAAATAGCACGATTTAGACTTAAACGGTGCTAAAACTGCTTACTCGAAACCTATTTAAGTGAGCAGTTTGTCTAAAAATAGAACCTTACAATAAAGTAGGACCCCTATTTCTTAGGGATATAGCGAGTTTCAGATGAAAGTGCTATACCTCATCTCGAAGTACCCTACTTATTGACATCTCCATTCCGCACATCTAATTCGCTTAATTTTTTATCATTTGAATATCCGTATATGTAGACGCAAGCTACAAGGCACCATTAGGTTTGTCATTATCAGTTAACCTCGAAAACGATTCTAGTATCATTATTATATTTGGGGATTACGATCTTGGAATAAAGGATTAAGCCAAGATAAATGAATCTTGGGAAAGGCTTTTAGTAAGAATATTAAGTAGAGTTTGAGAACCGGAACCAGCGCTATTTTTAAAGAGGTATTGAAATATCTATATTGAGTAATTTGAGTGCAATGAGCCAACTACCATGAGAAAACCAGGAAGTTGGCCCATCGATTGAAGGACACTTATATTTAGGATATCAACTCGACATGCCCTTCATTTACAAGCATTCCCATTGCTTGAAAAATCTGCTTTATACGTATTCAATGCCATATTTGATAAGATAAGTACACACGCACTTTACTTAGTCATCTCTAAGTCTGCCGAAAACCTCAGTCCACTTCGCTTTCCGATAAACCCGTGGCGTTCATACAACTTCTCTATTTCTCGTTCCATAAATTGAGTTAATGTCTTATCTCGTAGTTTTATCTTAGGCGTCTCATCCAAAGTCACTTTTGTTTGATTTTCAAATACATCCTTTACTATTATACCTACAAGTTCTTTTATGTAAGAAATAGTCGGTGTTTTGAGGTTGTTAGTTGAGATAACTTGATCGATCTGCTTGTCAAACTGCTCATAGGCGGACTCTATCAGTTCATTTCGGTCAGATTTACTCAGTACTCTAACCTTTTCATCTCTATCAATTATACGAGCCAAATAAGTACGAAGCGCCCCGGAGTTCATTAAACAAGTTATATTTGTTGCCCTCTTAAAAATATCTGTGATTTCCTCTTTTTTTGCTTTTATTAAGTCAGCATCTTGAGTTTCGATAGCTTTATTTTGTAAATGAATATTAATCTCTGAAGCTCCGCAAAAAGAGACATGATTATAAAGAGTCTCATAATGTGTAGTGCCTTTCATTGAAAGGGGAGCCTTTGATTTATCTAGTCCTTTTTTTATAGCGGTATCTATCACTTTTTGATAAACCCTTTTAACTTTAAAATTAGAATCGGAATCAACTTTATTATCTGATTGGTGGCAGATAAAAGGTGTTGATTTTATAACTTTTGTAGAATACATAAAAAAACCCATTAAATAACGAATCATTAATTATTAACATATTTAAATATAAATCATGGGGTTATTTAAGAAAAATACGGCAGGTATAATCATAGCGCCGACTCCAGCCATTTTAATAACAAGCGATATAAATATGAAAAAATCACAACTCTGTCAGGGAATTTCACCCCCTATTACTCGTTCGTAAATAATCGCTTGTAAACTTTGTCACCAAATTCGTCTGCTTTCAAATCACTGTAACCTCCTATATCGTTAAACTGTAGCTTTGTCTCACCGTCAGAGATCCCCTCTGACGCAGCCATGATCTCGAAATATGAGTGGTGACTTTTAGGAGGTAATAGATTCGCCATACAGATAATTCTTGCTTCATTAAGTGTAGGTAGTTTTTCTAGTTTTCTAGTTTTCTAGTTTTCTAGTTGCTGCTATCAGCTGCTTCTCAGTCGCTGATTGGTTGTTTCTTATCGATATGTAATAATGACGTAAATTAGCAAAGGCATTCAAGAACTTAACTGTATGACCACTCATGCCTGATATCAAAGGTCGGTTATTATCTATTGCCAATGTCACCATATGTTCTACCTCAGGGACTCCTTTCTGAGAACGTCTCAAAATATTTGAATTTTCCCCCGCATCATGACGCCTAATCCCATCGACAGTTTCATCTAACATAAGGTCATGGGTAAACTCACTTGTGCTTTTATAAAACCCTATCCCTTGAAGAAAGTCACTTTTCAGTTCCGGAGAAGTCTCAAACTTTGCTTTCACCTTCTCTTCAGACTCACCCGATAATTTAATCACTCTAGCTTGCCACTTCTTAGGTAGCTTTTCCCATTTATCAATTCTGTTGGGGTTAACGTCATACCACTGATGATATGATGTTCCACCAAATGCACGATTATCAGCAGTTACAGTATTAAAATAGTTTGAACGTCGCTGTTTCATCGCTTCACTAAATTCCTCTTGGGCTACTGTTTTTCGCCCAAGATAATCGTAAGGACCAAATGGCTCAGCACCAACAGTTTTGTGAAGTTCGCAGCTCACCTCACTTAAATATTCACGCTTTGAAAGTCCGTGATCTGCCGCTTGCTGAGCCAATGTTTTAATATCGTAAACACCACTATCTAAATAGTAATCCTCTAAAGCCAAAAACACTGAGTCCAGTGACAGAATACCTTTCAAAAGCTCGTTAGCCCCACCTATTTTATAAGCTTTTTTTACTATGCTTTCTTTATTTTCTCGCACAATATGTTCGAAATTCACACCAAAACCATCTTTTCCTATATCGATAGCTTTCTGTGTTAGTTGTTTACCTAAGTCACTATCAATAAGTATTTTACCGAGCTTCTGCTCAATTTTTTTATTCTGATTTAGCAGGCTTAGATCTGGATAGTTAAGAGACGATAAGTCCGAATCTTGAGCCTCTCTCAGAACCGGATTGGACTGGAACTCCGATATACTGAGTTTTCTTTCTGTGCTAATGGGATTAGAGAAAGATTTGGCTAATGGAAAGTCTTCCTTCATCGTATTACTGACTTGTCTTACTTTAACTTTTGGCTCTGATTCATCTTTTTTATTACTCATCACTGATGTAGAACTTAAAAGTGAAATATTTCTTTTAAACATAAATTACTCCTCTTATATTCGATCTATCATTACCAATCAAAAAACAAATAATTACAACAACCAAGTAGATTAATTCAAATAAAATTAAACAATTTCATTCAGAAAAAGATGACACTAAGGGTCACTCTAAAATTGCATTTAAATATCATAATTTTTCGCTGATAACCTCTCTATTGTTCCCCCTCCTCCTCTCTACAGCTAAGTATCAAAAAACCCTGAACGCACTGGCAAAAACATGAAAACAAAAAACTAATGATTTATTAACGATATAAAAAACATCATAAAAATTCAATTCATACTTTAATATTAATTTTCACGTAATTAGTAATCTATTATCACTGGAGAACTGGGAATACTTGCCTTAACGTAGTTATACTTAAATTTCTACTTGAAGGTCTAACCATGCTAAACGTTCAACGAACCAATACAAACGTATCTGAATTTAAAAATACAGATACCAATCGAGTACTAAGCTCTGCTAAAGGGATTTCCCTTTCAGATGCAAAGAAGCAAGTTCTAACAAGTGCAAAAATGTTTGAGGCGGGAGTTAGTATGAATATACTGAATCAACCTTCTTCTGCCGGAACGCAAATTGATAACCATGCGAAGAGTTTGTCCGATGTTTTAAAAAAAATATCTAGCGACGGAACGAACCATACCGTTGTGTTCAACAACAAAGAAATGCCCCTTACCGAGTTGTTTGAAAAGCAATTTTCTCCTATGAGCAGTAACTCCGACCAAATTGGTCGCCAACCAAAAGAGTCTAAAGAGCCGCTGAAAAATTGGCTAATCCGCGAATTGAATATCCCTACAGGTGAAAAAAATCACGCCAGCATGCTTACCAAGATAAAAGCCATAAGTACATTTGGCACCACTGTTTGGCAGTTACTAAATCCACCGGAAGGCAATGATCATAAAGACTTTAGCAAAAATCAGAGAAAAAATTCCGACGCTCTCAGTTCAATCCTAGGTAAAGATGTATTCCCTTTATTCAAAGAGTTTTCTCAAAAAACGAGAACAAAAGTATTTGATGACTCGTTAACTCGAGCCAGATCGGAACGTATGCCAATGATAAGAGATGAAAACGGCGTATTAAAAGCTGTGGATGGAAAGTACGAAGATGCTGCAAAGTATGGCTTGGGGTTCGGCCAAGTCGTTCAAAAAGTAAACGATGAAAACTCTTTAGAGCAACATAAGCTGTTAGACGCACTCAACGGCAACAAGAATATAAATGGTATCCCGCGTGAGAACGCTCCTATACAAGACTTAACCAGACCATACATGATGTCTGAAAGCGAGATGGCATCAATGCCACAAAGCTATAAAAATCTGGGACTTAATGATGGTATGACGCGTCATAAACTCCATCATGGTACGGGAATCAACCGCTGGCAGCCATATGGTATGTATGCACTTGAAAGCTCTTATAAAGGTAAACCATATGCAGGTGCACAATCAGGTGGGACCTGTGACATACTATTAGCAGCTACCATATTGTCCGGCGAATCCATGTACGGAAAAACAGACAAAGTAATGCCACTTACTCTTGGAGCTGCGGCATTCATGAATTATGGTGGATACCATACATTCAATGAAGTAGTACCAATTGGTGAGGCAATGAGTCACGGAAAACCCTTTGTACCTTCGAACAAAAGCGCTCTCCAAAAGTCAGATTTATACGACCGCGTCCAAGCCCATACAAAGAAACACCTTAAGCCGATGACCTTCAACGTGATCTCATCTTACAAAAACGTTCATAACGACATCGTCGACCAACTTAAGCAAGAACATAAATCACTATCTTTAGATATCAATGACTTAAGCGATACTATTTATTACACCAAATAGAACAACACTCAATAACAATAACATGTCTTAATCATGGTCATGTTATTGTTTTCAAACTTACTAACTACATTAGAGCATAGCTGTAATTAAACACTTGAAAACCTTCCCATATAAGTTCATTCCCCGTTACTACAATTTGACACAACCTTGTTCAACCATACCTCCCAATGACCACGCTTATTCTCCCAAATAATCAAATAATCAAATAATCATTTAACTCCTCAAAAGAACAATTACTCAAATTTTATCAAAGAAAGTCACATACATAAGTGGTATTTATATTTCAAGCATATTCAGCCACATAGCGATTCATGCAGGAACTTAATGAGACATCCTATTACTAGAGTCGAAAGCCTTTCGACTCTAAGCATTAATGAATTCGAAGACTATCACTTACTCACTCTATAACGAGGTAACAATGAGGCCGCAAAGAAATTACAGTTCAATCGAACATATTAAAAGATCCCTAGGTCAAGTCAAAGATGAAAATAAAGAAGTAAGAGTTAAAAACGGAACCGCATGTGTTAAGGAAAAAAAAGCTTTCTTTTCATTTCCAGTATCTCGTGTAAGGCACACTAAGAATTGTAAGAAACTACTGATATGTACTCTAAAGCAACGTCATAACATAAAAGAGGAAAGTGCCAAAATCTTGCTAGAAACCATTCTAGCTGGCCGAGATACAATCACGGTAAAAGATATAAACAATCTAAACGAATATATTAAGACATCAAGTATGACAGGCTTATTTGAAAGCCAGAAAAACCAACTGAAGAACGAGCGAATCGAATTAAATTCTTGGGGCACTGTTGATTTAGTAACAAGTGAATTAGAAAAAAAGAGCTTCATGGCATTAATGTTAGCTAAGTATCCATTAACACAATCCAACTTTAGTGTTCAGGTTAGTGAATCTATTGGCGACAAGAAGCTATGGACAAAAGAAGACAAAACCAGAATAGAGCATTCGATCAGCCGTTTCGTAAACATGTCAAAACTTGATAGCGATCGTAATAATCAGCTTAAGACAGAGCTAAAGGGGTTATCCTATGCTCGTGATTCTTCATTAAACAAAGCAAACGAGAGACAAAAAAGTGCTCTTGTTAACTTCTTCACTAAAATTGGACTCACAGACTCAAGTCAAGTACCTACACTGAAGTCATTACAAGAAGCTAAACAAAGAAGAAAGGAAAAATACCCCCCAAATAGCGCTCAGTCGAAGAGTACTAAGAAACATGCACCAAAGGTTCACAGTAATGATGCTGCAACCCCTAAGAAAACTAACTTTACTAAGGCTCTAAACAAACTAGTAGGTTTGGCTGAGCAAGAGAAAAGAGAAACTCAACCAGCCAAATTAGAAGAACTGCAAGCACTGTTCATCACCGGAGTACATTCTGCTTCAGGAGCATCAATGTTGAAAAAAAGTCATGGTGCCACAAGTGTAACGGCATGGACTCAAGATGGACTTCTCAAGAACAAGACACTCAACAAAGACGGGCTCTGCTATGGATTAGCCGCTAAATGGGGAAAGGATACGGCAAACAATACGCACTTCTTTGAAAGCATGAGATCGATAGAAGGCTTTGATGAAGCAGCAGCTTTGTTTGACGGCCAGTTTGGCGGTGAAAAGGAGATCATTGAGCGATTCAACCTCGTTGGTATTGAAACTGATGGTATTGAAAAGCAACGATTGGGTTTTGGTCAAGGAAATCTACAGTTACACATTCTAAGACAAAATTTTGCCGAAAGTGGCCAAAGAAGTGGTCATGCGGTAGCAACCTATTCGAGTATCGAACTAGGTAAGGAAAAGTATGCCTTCTATGACCCAAATATTGGAGAGGTAACCTTTAGTAGCCAAGAACAACTGGAAGGTTTCACTAGAGACGCTATTAATATTCTTTATGATGACCTTCCAGCGCAATTCACTATAAACTGCAACGTTCCAACATAACTTGATGTTCAGTTAAGCTTTATTTTCTAATTCAGATTCAAATATAAAAGACTCTAATAAAGGTATGCCTAAAAGCAGTCGCAATTTGTTTAGGCGTACCTTGTCCGGTGAGCTTCGATGATTATTATCCACTAAATCTCATACTTCGACTTGAAAAATGATCTATTCACTAGGGTTCATTTTGCTCGTTCGGCCAAACTGCGAAACAATAAAGTCACACATCCGTGATGCCAACATCTGGTGTACTTCCTGACTAGGATGCACCTCATCATGAAAGACATGACGATGTGCCGAGTCAAATGGCTGACTATTACCTTTAAGACCAAACACACGAGGTAAATCAATGTAACCAGCTTGCTCCTCAGTAGTTGTATCGTATCCAACTTGATTAGCCATATCGACTAATTCATAAAGCTGCCCACTAAAATCAAAAAATCCTATTTTAACACCATCACCGGAAAACCGTTCTTGCAGCTCTTTCAACTTACTTTTTAAAAACTGGTTATGTTGATTAGAAAGACCTGACATCTTAGCCCTATCCCTATCGCACTCTTTATGTGCATGTGCTGTTATTGATAAATCTGGAATGCCAGTGACTAGAATATATTTGACTCCTTTGGATACCACCATTTTAATAATTTCTTTTTCATAGCAGTTAACAACCTTCTCTACATCCGTTTTATCAAATGTCATATAATCATTGGCACTTAGTGCTAGTACCACCATATCTCCTTTCTGAAAACCTTCTTTTTTTTCATGTTTATGGATTTGTCGTTTCATGTTGGAAATAAACCAAAACGTTGGGTTCAATTTTGAGTACTTAGCAGTAACAGCCCCACCTTCCGCATAGTTAAGCAATTTAAAGTTGTCACGTGCTTCCTCACTTTTCATGTACTTCTTCAAATAGGCTCCTGAAGAAATAAAATCAGCCCAAACAAAACCGTTGGTAAATCGACCTTTGTAATACTGTCTAGATGACAACATAACTCCGAGAGTCTTAGACTTCATTCGCCCCTCTGAATCCGACAAGCTGTCACCAATCACGACCAATCGTTTAATATGATCGAGCGCCTGGCTCGAATGACTAGTCAGCTGTGCGTTAGTCACTTCTTTATTTCGAATGGCCAGTTCGAAGAGCAGATCTTTATATTCAGCTCCATCGGTTGAATCAAACCCTAATTCAGTACCATCAATAACATGTTCAACTTTTTCATTAAGCACCAAGACCGGAGTTTTTAGCTTATCATAACTTGATAGCTGCGAGACTTTAGCAACTCTTATCTTTTCCTCCTTTACCTTCCTCTCAGACAATTTTTTATTATATTCTATAGACACTAACTGTCGGCCTAAAATTAAACTCTTCATATTTCATGTATTAGTAAAGAATGGATTGAGCTGCCATTTTTCAACCTAAGACTAAAAATATCATGAGGTATTTCCTGAAATATTCTGGTCTCAGTTTTTCTAATTTAACTTCAGATAGAATCACTTTGTACGAAAGCGTTCAAGAAAAAGGAAATATCAATAACATGAAGCCCCAGTCGAAAAACTGAGGCTCTGGAGGGCTTTGTTGCGTAATTCAATGGAACTAAATCAAGAACCTACGATCTGATCAGCTACGTCCACTCTCTCTCGTAGCCCTATGCCTAAGCCTCGTTACAAAACAACCAACTGGAAGCAATACAACCAA